>CAXYKQ010000160.1:0-3703 GCA_964277835.1 uncultured Edaphocola sp.
ATTCCGAGCAGAATGAAATGTAGCCGATGAATCTCCCGTGATCATTAACCATTGCACTATGCTATAGCCGACAGGACGGCTTTGGTTTTTGCGTTTGTGTCATTCCGAGCGAATGTAATGTAGCCGAGGAATCTCCCGTAAGGATTAAACATTGTACTATGCTATTGTCGACAGGACTTCAACCATTAACCATTAATAATCATCTATCACCAATCGCTCATCACTCATTAACAATTAATCATTCAACATTAATAATCACCCATCGCCTATCATTCATCACTCATTAACAATTAACAATTAACCATTAACCATTAATACTGCAGCTCCGCCACATTTAAAACCCCTCTCAGGGCATTACATACCATGATCGATTTTGCTTTCACCAGGTCTTCGGGATAGCATACCTTTTCCAGCAATTTGCCCGAATCCAACAGGTATGCCCGCTGTACACCCGCGACACAACCGGAGGATAGGGGAGGGGTGAACCATTGTTGCACCGCCTCATCATACCATAACAAGTTGAAAATGCCGGTTTCTGCTACCTCGCCGCGTTCATTACAAAGGACAAGGTCATCCAATCCCTGCTCTGCTGCCTGTCCTAAAGCGGTATCATAAATATCCCGGTCTGTAGTTTTTAAATGAGTAACGGAAACGGAATTAACTCCAAGGTCAGCGGCAAAGCCCAGCTTTACGGGCTTTAATGCTTTCCGGCTAAAAGCCGTAACTTTTATCTGCAGCGCGCTGGCCGTAGGGGTCGGGAAAATTTCGAATCTTACTTTAAGTTCCGGTCCGTCGGGTTTATGCCTTTCGATTGATTGGTATAATTCCCTGAAAATTTTATCAGCACTCAGTTTTATGCTATATTTTTCCAGGCCTTGCTGCAGGCGTCGCCTGTGATAGTGTTCCAGTGCGATCTGCTGGTCCAATACGTACATGGTTTCGATCAAACCGGTTGTGTTATCCATGGCTCAAAAATAAAGTTTTTTATCAAGCATGTTTGCAGGCTTGAAAAACGGCCTGTGTTTGATATTTTCGATATATTTGCCCTATGTCAGAAAAAATCTCAACGAACAAAGCTCCGGCCCCGGTCGGCCTTTACCCGCATGCCCGCAAAGTAGGTAACCTGTTGTTTCTCTCCGGTATCGGACCCAGAACGGTAGATAACCAGATCCCGGGCCTGGAATTGGATAAGAATGGTAACTTCCTGAGTTTTGATTTTGAGGCGCAATGTCGCAACGTGTTCGATAATGTACGCATCGTATTAGAAGAAAGCGGCAGCAGTTGGGACCAGCTGGTCGATGTAACTGTTTTCCTGGTAAACATGAAGCGCGACTTTGCTACTTATAACCGTATCTACGCGGAGTATTTTAAAGACAATCAGCCTTGCCGCACAACGGTAGAGATCAACTCTTTGCCTACGCCGATCGCGATCGAGCTGAAGTGCATCGCAACCATTCAATAATTAGAAATGGGCCATAAGAAAGTGTGCCTGGAATGCCGGCTGGTATTTAACCGGCCTTTTGATCCGGGCTATGGTTTACCCTACTCTTGTCCTTCCTGCCAGCGTAAAATGAAATTGTACCCGCATCGTTTCCGGCCGCCTGCTAAAACAGATCGCCGCAAATGGGCCGTAGTCAAGTTTTTAGCGGGGCAAGGGTTTAATTACCAAAAGATATTACTAAAGCAAGAGCTTATTCCCGGTATAGGGAGGGTAGCATATTATGTTCCTTACCCGGAAACCCTGCGGGAAGCGGTGCTGTTTGTACAGGAATACAGGCATAAAGTGTAAGGATGAGCTATAAAGATTGCCTCGCCGGCTTTTTGTTCCACCTTTAACCTTTCGGTTCAAATAGTTGATTAACTTTGCGGAAAATTTTCAAAGCCTTGAATTCTAAACAGATTATTGCTATAGCCGTAGCCCTGGTTGCCACAGCAGGTATTTATTTGGGTACAACAAATGTTAAACCCGGGAAAAAGCAGGACGATGCGCATGCCGGTCACAACCATGCCCCCGGTGAGGAGCATGATCATGAACATAAGCCAGCGGCCGGTCCCATGATGGGCGGCGGAGCGATGATGGTGAAAGCGGCAGATTTCGATTCCCTGCAGGCCGATGTGAAGAAGCGTTTATTGTCACCGCAGGTAAAGGCAGAGATCGAAAATTTTGAACATAGCGCAACTGTGGCTACAAATCCGCAAGAAAAATTCCGGGCTTATGAGTCGCTGGGTAAGCGCTGGCAGGCCATTGGTCAGAAGGGAATTGCCGCAAATTATTTTGCGAAAGCCGGAGATTTGGAAAATTCGGAAAAAATACTGAACTTTGCCGCCCATTTGTATGAGGAAGGTATGAAGGCGACTGAAGACCCTGCTATACGCCAGCTTTTTGCAGATGGAAAAGTAGCTTCTTTGAATAAAGTAATCAATATCAATCCGGCCAATGATACTGCCACACTGGATCTGGCACTGGCGATGATCGATCAGGGAGATGTAATGAATGGGGTATTTAAACTGCGTGATTTCGCGGAGCAACACCCGAAAAATCTTAGAGCGCAGGTCACCCTGGGCAAGATGGCTTTGCAATCAAGACAATTTGATAAGGCTATTGAAAGGGGAAAGATCATCCTGGCATTGGATAAAGATAATTTTGAAACGCATCTTTTTATGGGGGAAGCTTATAAAGAGATGGGCAATGTGGACAAAGCTATAGAGCTGTTCAGCCAGGCAAAAAAAATTATCAAAAATCCTGATTTCGATAAAGAAATGGATGCGTATATTGCTACATTCAAAAAGTAACAGGAAACAACATCATATATTGTTAGGAGTATTTTACTCTGTCTATATATATATTATTAACTTAATTAAATTAGTAGATTATGCCTTGTGGTAAAAAAAGAAAACGTCATAAGATTGCGACCCACAAACGTAAAAAACGTTTGAGAAAAAACCGTCATAAAAGCAAGAAAAGATAAGTAAGCCTTTTGCTTGGAACTTATTGACACAAAATATCAGAATGCAGATGCCGGACCTCTGATGCCGGTATCTGTATTCTCTTTTTACTTATTGAGGAAAAAGAGAGACGGGATATGCAGCATCAGTAAATAGCTGCTTCCTAAGAAAAATATTGGATCAGAATGAATATTGATTGCTTTTTGGGACAGCAGCCCTAAGTCATTTCTTCCGGGACTTCAATTTACCCGGGAACCTGGCCCTATGGGTTATTTATTGTTGTTCTAAAAACCGAAACCCGGCAGGTGAAAACGCCCGGGGTCGATGTACTTTTTAAACTTATTTCTACATGAACAAGGAAATGGTGATAGAAGCATCGGATAACGGAGTAGCAATAGCGTTATTAGAAGATAAAAAACTTGTAGAATTACATTACGAGCAAAGCAATACTGCTTTTGCCGTAGGCGATTTATATCTTGGCAAAGTCAAAAAACTGATGCCGGGCCTTAATGCCGCATTTGTAGATGTTGGCTACGAGAAAGACGCATTTCTCCATTATACCGATCTGAGCCCTTATGTGCGCTCACTCATCAAATTTACACATGCTGCCCGATTTGATACCAATCCCAACGGGTTCGATTTCGGCAACTTTAAAAACGAACCGGAAATCTTAAAAACCGGTAAAATAACGGAAGTCCTCAACCCGAAACCGGAAATCCTCGTCCAGATTTTGAAAGAACCCATTTCTTCCAAAGGG
>CAXYKQ010000161.1:0-8584 GCA_964277835.1 uncultured Edaphocola sp.
TTGTTCGATCTGATCCAGCTCTGCGGCTGCAATACCCAGTTCCAGCAACCTTTTTTTCAATTTAGGTCCGGGATCGTCTTGTATATGCTTTGCCAGGTCCTCCTCTCCGCGGTACCACTCCCGGCGCACGCCGGAAGTATGGTGACCGATCAGAGGTACTTTTGCATGTACCAGGACCGGCTTTCTTTCTTTTCTTACAAAATCAAAAGCCTGTTGCATGGTAGCATAGGCCTCTTCGAACACACTACCGTCGCATTTTAACCGCTCAATGCCTTTAAATCCTTCAATAAACTCGTAGGCATCCATGGTGCGCGCCTCGGTGCTGGTTACGGAAATGCCCCAATCGTTATCCTGTACCAGGAAGATGATCGGTAATTGATGCAAGGCCGCGAATTGAAAGGCTTCACTCACCTCCCCTTCCGTTACGCTACCATCGCCTAAAGAACAAACGGTAACCGGGGGAACTGAATAGGATTTTAATTGTTGATTTTCAATATAAGCAATCCCCTGGGCCACACCCGTGGTAGGAATCGCCTGCATACCGGTAGCGCTGCTCTGGTGAATGATCCTCGCCATGTTATCACGCGCGATATTAGGGTGACCATAATAAGCGCGGCCGCCGGTAAACGGATCGTCGGCTTTAGCCAGCAATTGCAGCATCATCTCATAAGGACTAAAACCCATGCCCAGCAGGATGCTTTCATCCCGGTAGTAAGGACTTACATAATCTTCAGGCTGAAGCAAAAAACCGGTAGCCAGCTGAATGGCCTCGTGGCCACGGGAAGTGCTGTGTACGTACTTGGCAACGGGCCTGTTCTGTTCATAAACATCAGCCATCGCCTTGGCGGTCATCATAAGTCTATATGCCTTCAGTAGTAAATCTTTATCGGTCATTAGCACACAATTTTTAATTCAATGAGTCGCAAATTTAAGCTAATATTTTTTGTATTTAAATGTATATTTTTATAATAAGTTTCATTATCCGACCCATATATATATAGATGACGGCAAGGTGTAGATATTTTATCTGCCAGTGGAGCGACAAATTACTTTATAGCTGTCGTTTAGCGGTCAAGCGGTCGTGCCGGATAGTTGCTATCACTGAATTTAAAAAAAACGAATTATTGATAGCTCGCATAATCCCGGTATATAACAAGCTCCAAAGACGGAATGAATTTGTTGTGGATTTTTTGATTTACCTTAGCCTTGCTCAAAAATCATAAATATGGACCTCTCGGTATTGGCCAGGCACATCCGGCTTAAAGTAGACTTAAACGACGCAGAAATGGAAGTAGTTGCAAGCTATTTTATCGAGAAAGAGTTACCGAAGAAAACCGTCCTGTTTCGCGAAGGGACTATTGTCGATGCTATTGCTTTTGTTATATCAGGCTGCCTGCGCTCCTATTCTGTGGACGAAAACGGATTTGAGCATATCTTACAATTTGCGCCCGAAGGTTGGTGGATCACCGATATGCTTTCCGTCATCAAAGGCCAGCAAAGTGTATTGAATGTAGAGAGTGTGGTTGACAGTAAAGTCCTGCTGATTAAGCGATCTACGCAAGACGAATTATTTGATAAGATCCCCAAAATGGAGCGTTTTTTCCGCATCCTGACTGAAAATGCATTGTGTGCCACCCGGCAGCGGGTTATCGAAGGTATGAGCCTTACCGCCAGGGATCGCTACGTCAACTTTTGCGAGACTTACCCGGAAACTGTGATTAATAGCATACCCCAGAAATATGTAGCTGCTTATATAGGAGTTACGCCCGAATTCCTGAGCAAAATGCGCAGCCAGCTTTACCGCAGTTGATTTCTTAACCTAGGTTATTTCAAAGCTTCGTAAGGCGTCGGATATTTGCATTACAGAAGCAAAAATTATGGACAGGAAAGATTTTTTAAAGAAAGGGTTTATCGGTACCGGCATCTTTGCAGCGACGGTAACGGGATTGAAAGCTTTGGCCAATGGCATTGACGAGCTGACTCCTTTAGAAGGTCTGTCCGCTGATGACATAGTCGGCTTTAATCATATCAGTAATACAAAATCAAGAATTATGGAAAATACAGTTTTTCACCCTGCGGACAGCAGGGGTGATGCCAACCACGGATGGCTGCACAGTAAACATACCTTTAGCTTTGCCAATTACTACAACCCGGAGCGGATGCACTTTGGCGTACTGCGCGTGTTGAATGATGACCAGGTAGCTCCGGGAATGGGCTTCGGCGCTCACCCGCACGACAATATGGAGATCATTTCCATACCGCTGAGCGGCGACCTCGAGCATAAAGACAGCATGGGTAACACGACGGTGATCAAAAACGGCGACATCCAGGTGATGAGCGCGGGTACCGGCGTCCAGCACAGCGAGTACAATGCCAGTAAAGAAAATGAAGTTAAATTCCTGCAGATCTGGGTATTTCCCAATCAAAAAAACGTACAACCTCGTTACGACCAGATCAGCCTGAACCCCGCCGACCGGAAGAACAAATTCCAGCAGGTATTATCGCCCAATGCAGATGATGCAGGTGTATGGATCCACCAAAATGCCTGGTTTCACCTGTCCGACTTCGATAAGGGACACAAAGCGACTTACCAGGTAAAATCCGCGGGTAACGGTTTATATATCTTCAACCTGAAAGGGACTATTAAAGTAGGCGATACTGTTCTGGAGACAAGAGATGGATTAGGCATCTGGAACTTTAACGAAGTCGCTATCGAAGCAGAAAGCGATGCGGAATTCCTCTTGATGGAAGTGCCCATGCAGGTTGCTTAATCAATTGACAGAAATGAGAGAAGACTGTCCCGGGTACATTTTCCCGGGACAGTCTTCTTTTCCTTTTGAACTTCCTGCAAACTTTATCCGGATTCGCTTAGCTTTGCAGGCACAAAATCCCGGTGTTTAAGCAATGGACCAATCTGAGTTTAAGAAAAAAACAATGGCGGAGCTGCAGCGGCTCAGTACAAACGAAGCCCAGGAGCATTATACCTTCCCGGTAGTGCTTGTGCTGGATAATGTACGCAGTATGCACAATGTAGGTTCCGTGTTCAGGACAGCAGATAGCTTTGGCCTGCAGGAAATCGTGCTCTGTGGCTTCACCCCTGTCCCGCCCCATCGTGAAATACATAAAACGGCATTGGGCGCTACAGAAACCGTCAAATGGCACTATACCGGGGAGATCGCCGGATCTTTAGAGGCACTTAAAAATAAAGGTTATAAAATTATTGCTGCAGAACAGGTACATAACAGCATCTCGCTGGAAACCCTGAACATGCGAAGTGATGAAAAAGTGGCTATCATATTTGGCAATGAGGTAGAAGGCGTGAGTGAAAAGGCATTAGCCTTCTGTGATGCCGTTGTTGAAATCCCCCAATTCGGAGCCAAACATTCTTTAAATATATCGGTATCGGTAGGGATTATTTGTTGGGAGCTGGTGAGGACTTTTCCTAAAAGCGATTAAGCATATCATTAAGACAGAATTCCTATCTTTAGCAAAACAAGCTTGAAGTTTTCCAGGGATGAATAAAAAATGGATAAAGTTAAAATACCGTTTAATTAATTTTCCAGTCCGCCCCAATTTATTACTGGTAGCCGGTCTGGTTGCCGCTGCATATCTCCTGTTCTCAAACGGTGATACCAATAAGGAGGAGGCGGCGCTCAACAGCTTTTTACCGATAATATTAATACTGGCTAAAGTCACCCTGGTCATTCTCTCCATCGTTATCGGCATCTCACTCATCAGCACGGTTATCTCCTTTCTGATCTTTAAATCCAGGAGCAAAGGGCAAAGCAATTTGTTCCAGCTGAATTTATCCACTTCTGCAGAACAGAACAACACCATACTGGTGCAGCCTTCCCTGGAGCGCAGCTACCGGCCGTTTCTAGGCTATATATCCGGCCGGCTGATTCTTAATGACCAGAGATTGAGTGAGCCCTTTGTGCTGGCCTCTACCCGCTTCCGGAAAAACAGTTTACGGGTAGCTGCTCTTTATGGCAGCAATACTATGTCATTCCCGGATATTAAAGAATACCAGGTGAGCGGCGCCATACTTTATTTTGAAGATATGCTGCGCCTGATCAAGTTGCCTCTGCGACAGGAGCAGGCCGCGAGCTTTTTTAATCCACCCAGGGCAGAAGTAACTGAAGAGCAGGCCGTGCAGCCCCAGGCCAGCCGCGAACAGGATATACGGATCGAACAGTTAAGGAATGTACCCGGTGACTACCTCAATTACAAACAGTTTGAATATGGTGATGATGTGCGCCGCATTGTCTGGAAGATTTATGGTAAGAGCCGCGAGTTGATCGTCCGCAACCCGGAAATCCGGAATCCTTATGCTTCCCGCATCGAAATGTACGCCAGTTTTCACAACAGCTTATTCGCAGTAGTTCCGGATGTTTCCATGATCAATACCCTGTTGAATACATACAAGAACGCGGTCTGGTCTATTTACCGGAGCCTTTCAGAGCAGGGGGAATGGGAATTGATTTATATACCGGAACAATCATCTCCCAAAAATTTTGAAGATCCTGCAGCGAAAGCAGCCTATCTTATAGCGCAATCAGATTGGCAAAACGATACTTCGCTCGAACAATATTTTGACCTGAAAAAAGGAACCGTATACTGTATCCATTCGTTGACGGATGCTGCAGCCCTGGAGCAGTTCCTATCAAATGGAGGTGTAGATAAGTTTATATATATGTGCTACCTATCGGATGCTTTTAAACAAAGAAAAAGGTCCTGGCTCAAAAGAATCTTCTTTTACGAGGAAGAACAGGAAAATAAAAACCAGTCGTCCTGGGTATTGTCCCCTTTAAGAGCACGTATATTAAAAAACGAAGCGATCCTGACCCGCATTCTTAAAGCCTATGGCTTCTAAACAGGTTTTCGAAAACAAAAAGCAATTGCCTATGTATGTCGTATGCCTGGACGTGCAATATTATGAGACCTATGCGGTGACCGCTTACGTACTATTTAAAGAGGTAACAGATACAGAGCCGCTAAAAACCGGGCAGGTCATCACCCGTGAAGTGCAACCTTATGAGCCGGGTGCTTTTTATAAAAGAGAATTGCCTTGCCTGTTAAATGCATTAGCGGCAATTGCCGATCCACTTAAGCTGATTATCATAGATGCGAATGTCTGGCTGAGTGATGAAAAGATGGGCCTGGGAGGCATCTTGTATGAAGTCTTAAAAAAGGGCATACCGGTTATAGGTGTATCTAAAACGAGATATGGCGGTGCCACCGCAAAAGTGATCCCTGTCTGGCGCGGAAATAGTCAAAACCCGCTTTATGTCTCCGCAATCGGTATAGAGACTACTGAAGCAGTGAAGCTGATCAGAGATATGGCAGGTCCTTACCGCATCCCCACCCTGGTCAAACTGGCCGATACAATTTGTCGCAACAGTACATAAAGTCGTAACATGAACATCACTAAAGAAAATAGGGAATATTTTGACCTGGAAGTGAACTTCCGAAGGAGTATTTATGAAGAATACTCCGGATCGTTATTTTCAAAAATAATCTTCCTCATTTTGTTTCAGGTAGTTTTTTTTATTGTATTTAGTATATTAATGGAAAGCAATACGGATATCAACGGAAACTTTAAAGTTGGTTTTGGAAAAAATCCTGTGGTATATAAACCAATAGCTTATTCTACATTTCTGTTGCTGCACCTGAGTTTTCACATATTACTTTTCCTTGGAGCTTACGCAACATTTAAAACTATAAATTCCGGTCTTTTAAAAGATTATCAATCCGGGCAGGGGATAAAAGAAACGATCTCCATTATGGCAATCATGCCAACCCCCACTCTTCAGATCTATATCACGAATTCCCCTATTATAAAGACCATAACGGGCGAAACGACGCGCTGTGTCGGTGATCAGTTAACCGTATATTATCTTGAATTTTCCGGGAGATTACTTTATATAGAGCCGCAAATAAAGAGCAATCAGCCGGAAATAAGAGGATAAATTAGTAAGCTTTTTAAAAAATATTTCAATTTTACGCTGATTATCAATTTATTGTAAAAGCATGTTTAATTTTATCAATTAAATTGTTGGCAATTCAAAAGCAAGCATGTACCTTTGCCGTCCGTTTGTGACCAGAGGTGGAAACACATCAGTCACTTAAGTATTAATAATTTAATAAAAAATCAGAACAAATGGCTTTAAATCAATTGAGCTACAGAACTCAGTCTGCTAACGAGAAAATCGTAAAACGTGATTGGTTCGTTGCTGATGCAACCAATCAAACATTAGGACGTTTTTGCTCCAAAGTAGCTGCAGTGTTACGCGGAAAAAACAAAGCGTACTTTACCCCACACTTCGACTGTGGTGATTATGTAATCGTAATCAACTCTGCAAAAATTGCCTTCACCGGTAACAAATTAGACCAAAAAGAATACCAGACTTACTCTGGCTATCCTAACGGTCAAAAGCAAGAAGTTGCTAAAAACCTGTTAGCTCGTCGCCCGAACGCGGTAATTGAGCGTGGTGTAAAAGGTATGTTACCTAAAAATAAATTAGGTCGTGCAATGATTAAGAAATTATTCGTTTATGATGGGGCACAACACCCGCACGCGGCGCAACAACCTAAAGAATTCAAATACTAATTTAATCTCCCTGAGAGCACAAAATATTTCAAAAGTAAATGGAAAAGCAAACTAATGCAATTGGTCGTCGTAAAGAAGCAGTAGCCCGTGTTTATATCAGCAAGGGTGCAGGTGCTATCAACGTGAACGGCAAAGAGTACAAAAATTATTTCCCATTGGTTTATTTACAAAACCAAGTAGAGGCTCCTTTTAAAACAATTGAAGCTGCAGATGCATTTGATGTTGTTGTTAATGTAAAAGGTGGCGGACCGAAAGGCCAGGCAGAAGCAATCAAATTGGCGATTGCCCGCGTATTATGCGAAGTAAATGCTGAATACCGCCCTTCATTGAAAAAAGCAGGATTGTTACACCGTGACCCACGTGCTGTTGAACGTAAGAAATTCGGTAAAGCAGGTGCACGTCGTAGCTTCCAGTTCTCTAAACGTTAATGGATTCATTACACTTTTAAGTGTAGCGTAAAAATAATTTTCAAAAACAATATTAATATATTCCAAAAATGGAAGAAAATAAATCATTACATCAGCAGTTATTGGAGGCAGGCGTTCACTTCGGTCACCAAAGAAAAAAATGGAATCCTAAAATGTTACCTTATATCTTCACAGAGAAGAATGGTATCCACATCATCGATTTGAACAGAACAATCGAAGGATTACAGGAAGCTGCTGCAGGATTGAAACAAATCGCTAAAAGCGGTAAAAAAGTAATGTTTGTGGCCACTAAGAAACAAGCAAAAGAAATCGTTTCTGAAGCTGCTGCTAAAGTTAACATGCCTTTCGTTACAGAAAGATGGTTAGGTGGTATGTTAACCAACTTCCAGACTATCCGTAAGAGCGTTAAAAAAATGCAGTCTATCGACAAAATGTTGACAGACGGTACTTTGGACAGCGTCACTAAAAAGGAGCGTCTGACTTTAACCCGTAGCCGTGATAAAATGGATAAAGTATTAGGTGGTATCGCTCAAATGGGCCGTACTCCTGCTGCATTGTTCATCGTTGACATCAGCCACGAGCACATCGCTTTAGCTGAAGCTAAGCGTTTAGGTATCACTACCTTCGCTATGGTAGATACAAACTCTGATCCGACTAAAGTTGATTTCGCCGTACCATCTAATGATGATGCTACTAAATCTATCGCGATCATCACTAACTACCTGACTGCTGCTATTATGGAAGGTCTTGAAGAAAGAGCTCAAAATAAAGAAGCTGAAGCTGAAGAAGGTGAAATCGAAATCGAAGAAAGAGATACTTTACACATCAACGAAGATGACGATAAAGTTGAAGGTAATAAAAAAGCTACTGCGGGCAACCGTCGTGGTGGTAACACTTCAGGTGGCGGTGCCGGTGCACGCAAACCAGGCGGTGGTGCTCCAAGAAAATAATCTTTTCTTAGCTTTATAAATAAAAAGGCGTTGCTTATCATTGAGCAACGCCTTTTTTATATATCACTTGTCATGTCTAGGATATAGCAATACCGGAACTGGAGACCAAATTCACAGGTTGAGGCAACTATACTCCGGGTGCAAACATTCTTACTAAGGAAAGCCGGATAGGTGATGCCGGTGTAAAGTTGGCCCGGCAATAATCAGCGAATTTAACCATGTCATTTTAAAAATAGGTAGACCGGGTGCGCATGCAATAGCGGTGCGTTTAGCAAATCCCGCTAAGTATAGCAAATAAGCAGTTGTAATCGATGTCCCGAATACCCTTTTTTCTACTTTTATACTAATTTTAATAGGTAAAAAAATCCAGGCCTTATGTTTAAAAAACTACTTGTCGCCAATCGTGGAGAGATAGCAGTGCGGGTATTGCGTGCAGCCTCCGAATTGAGAATCACAACGGTAGCGATATACACTTATGAAGATCGCTTTTCCCTTCATCGCTTCAAAGCGGATGAGGCTTACCAGATCGGTGCTGACGATCAACCGCTAAAACCCTACCTGGACATTGAAGCTATTATAAAGGTGGCCAAAGAGAA
>CAXYKQ010000162.1:0-5221 GCA_964277835.1 uncultured Edaphocola sp.
TGCTTAATATCGTCACATTAAGGCCCAGGTCGGACAGGCTTTCGGCCACCTTATCCCCGGCACCGGTGATGTAGCCGATGTTTTTAACTTTGGTACTCCAGTTCTCTACAATAACATTGGCACTGGCATCCGTGAAGTACTGAAGGGTAGGGATATGCGGGTATTGAATGGTATGTAATTGTTTGCTGTATCTTTTACCGTTAGCCACCAACACGTAGTTCAGTCTGGATGCATCCGGTATATCGGCCACTGCACCCGCTTTTACAGGTACGATAATTTTCTTACTTTCATTTTTTTGCAGGGAGATATTGTTTTGTGCAGCGATGAGTGTACCGGCATCATTATATACTTCCAGGCTTGCATCAGCCGCATTCATTCGTGCAAATACCAGTGCCGCTAAATCGAAATCTTTATTTTTTTGTATCACTATGCTCGAAACCGCGGGTGTTACATCAAAATCCGGCATAATTCTTACCGCTTCGATGACATCCCCTCTGGTAGGGTCCAGTTTTTTATAGGAAACCGGCGTGTTAACAGTAAACGTTTCTCCATCTATCATTAAAGTGCTTTGTACTACAAACAGATTATTGCTCAGGGGCTCGTTTTGATAAGGTACAGGATAGGTGAATTTGTTATCTTTGGGCGGGTCCTGCAGCCAATAAGGCTGGGTAAGACCGAATGCGCCGGATACGACCGTTTCTGCCTGTATCTCCCAGGTTTTATCTGCTTCGGGTTTGATTTCGGAGGCGATTGATTTTCCGCCGGCTTCGTTAATTGACCGGATCATAAGTCCCGGGTAACGGCTTATGGCTTTGATCTCGACCGGTAAGGATGTGTTGGCGATCGTCGTAGGTGTTTTGCTTAATACCTCCATTTGGAAACCAGTGCAATCCAGGATGATCTGGTCCAGCTCGCTGATCTTGGTTTTCAGCCAGAAATTATCGTCCGTTTTCGTCGCTTTCAGTTTCTTTCTCAAGCTAATCAATGCAGGCACACTTTTCTGGGGCGCCTGGAACTGGAATTGGCGGATGATCTTCGCGATCTCTTGCCCGTAAGCTTTGAGCCCGATCCTGTTCCAGGAAGTGTCCACACCGTCATAAATAGAATTTTTTATGGCGGCACCGGCCATCAGTTCAAAGTTTTCATTGCTGATGCCATAACTCTGCGGCGTACCGGCGCCCTGGCTTTTGTGTTCAGAGCGGCTTCTGCCCGCCACCTCACCATAAGCTTCGCCCAGGATGGGGTCAAACTGGTTGATCGGTACTTCAAATTGTCCTTCTCTGATCGTATTGGCGGAACCAAAGCGGAAAGCATTAAACAGGATGCGCTTGGGTTTCCAAGTGGCTTTATCTGTTGAAGCAGTTAATTGTCTGAAGGCTTCCAGTGCAGCAATTGCCGATGCCGTATGCTGCCCGTGGCCACCTTCGCCGGTAGTCGGGAAGCGGCAGATCAATACATCCGGCTTATATTGCTGGATCGCCGTTTTGACATCGTCTACCACCTGCTGTTTATCCCAGAAATTAAACGTTTCCACCGGTGACTTGGTAAAGCCGAAATCAATGAAGCGGGTGAACAATTGCTTGCCGCCATCAATTGTACGGGCCATCATCATTTCATTGGTACGGATCAGCCCAAGTGCAGCGCCTTGTTCATTGCCGATAATGTTTTGTCCGCCATCTCCGCGCGTAAGCGAGAGGTAGATCGTGTTGATGTGGTCATGATGCACGAGGTAGGTGATCAGGCGGGTGTTTTCATCGTCCGGGTGTGCCGCAATATACATCACCGTACCCATACGTTGCAGCTTTTGCAGCGATTTATAAATACCGGCTGAAGGGGCAGGCCGCAACTGTTGGGCATAAGATCCCGTTTGTAAAAACAGGATGCTTATGAAGAGTAAAAAGATAGATTTGTAACTCATCTTCGAAATAGTAGTCGGAAATTAGGTGCCGGATTAAAGGGAACAAAAATATACTTTTGCAGTGTAATAGAAAAGATAAAATGAAATTGCAATGCTCCAGGATTTCAGGCTTGAGCTGCCTGGCTTTATTGTTTTTAGCTACCTGCAGTCGTTCGCCAGACCGCTTTGTAGGTCGCGGGTTCTATTATTGGAAAACGAATGTCAATATAGGCAGTTATGAAAACCGGTATATGGACAGTCTTAAAACAGACCGGCTTTACCTGCGTTTTTTTGATGTGGATGTCGCCGGCAATAAGGTACAGCCTAAGGCGATCATTAATATAGGAAAAGGGTTGCCGCAAAAACCGGTAGTACCCGTTGTCTTTATTACACCTGCAGGTCTGAATGCCATGTCCTGGCAAGAACTGGCATTTTACGCCCGTAATATCGCTGCATTGATCGAGGAGAAAGCGAATGAGATCGGTATTGCGCCTGCCGAGATTCAAATTGATTGTGATTGGACCCAAAATAATAAAGAACTTTATTTTGAATTCCTGAATAAGTTTAAACAGCAAGCTTATTGTAAAGACAAATTGTTAAGTGTTACCATTAGGTTGCACCAGGTGAAATATCTGGCTGCTGCGGGCATTCCGCCTGCAGATAAAGGTCTGTTAATGGTTTATAACATAGATAACCTGAGAAATGTGGCCGTAGAGAACTCCATTCTGAACACTCAATCAGCCAAATCTTACCTGGAAAAGGTCGGCGCTTACCCGCTACCGCTCGATATTGCTTTGCCTATCTTCCAGTGGACTTTACTGTTCGAAGAGGAGCAGCTAAGCGGCATCCTCCGTGAAGTAACCGGTGCTGACCTCCGGAATGACCGGCAAATAGAGCATGCCGGCGCCTACACTTATAAAGTGAAAGAAGCCCATCTTTTAAAAGGCTACCCGCTTAAAAAAGGACAAATGCTGCGCCTGGAAGAAAGTCATATTGAGCGTATAGAAGAAATAGCAAAGTATCTGTCCCGAAGAATCAAGGGGGATTCGTTAAATTTGCTGCTTTACCATTGTGATAGTTTGAATTTCAAAAATTATAAAACAAATGAACTGGAAAAAATATTTAGCAGTTTCGATTAGTGTATTAGGTTTAGTATTTTCCGAGCAGGTGATACAGGCTTGTGCCGATTACAATAACTATGACACCTATCCCCAGTTTTTCGGTAACGAGGCGCCGGGCAAGCCTGCCTATATGCCTTTCAATTTTGTAAGCGGCGATTTGTACTACAGTGATTACCGTTACTGGGACGAGAACTATTCAGGTACTTCGGCTGAAAAAATCAACAAGCAACTGATCCTGGAAGAATGGAAGAGCGCTTTAGATAATAAATTTGATAAGACCACACTGCAGGCGATCGTGTATGATGCGGGACTGAACAGTTTGTTTGCATTAAAGGCGGACGGAATTACTAAGGCTGGTAACGATAGCCTGGCTGGTAATGCATTTTACCAGTTCCTGGGACAGAAGAAAAATACAGCATACCTGGATTACCTCATCTACGCCAAAAAATGCGAAATCAATGCCGGGGAAGCCAGTGCTGAATGGAACGAAAATAAAAGGAAGCCGATCCAATCTAATAATAGTCTTAAGGATGAAGGATTAACCGCCTTTAAAAAGGAAAAGAACGATTTCCTGAAAATGAAATATGCCTTCCAGGTTTTAAGAATGGCTTTTTATGCCAACCAGAATGATGAGGTGTTGAATTTGTATGATCAATACCTGGCCGGTAAAGCGGACCGCAGTGTAGCCTACACACGGATTATAGGTTTTAAAGCAGGCGCCCATTACCGGAAAGGTGATAAGCCTTTGGCCGGTTATTATTATTCCAGGATGTTTGACAACAGCGATGCTTATAAATACGAAGCTATGGTCAGCTTTGAATGGTCCCGCCTGCGCAACGACCCGGAAAGCGGTAATTTGCTAAAAGACCGGATCGATGATATTTATGCCCTGTGTAAGACGGATCATGAACGCGCAGTAGTAATGGTGATGAAGGGCTTGCGGGCCTACCCGGATTTTGCCCTGGAAGACATTAAGAAAGCTTATGCACTTGACCCGAACGTAGAAGGTATTGACGTTTTGATGAACCGGGAGATCAATAAGCTGGAAGAGGGTTATTTCCAAAAGTTGATTTACGCGGAAAACCAGTTACCGGATGCAAGGATCTGGTATTATGGTATACGCAGCATGAGTTACAACGACAATCAGGCAGACGCTACCGCGGATAAAAAATATAAAGACTATATCAAATCACTGAACACGTTTAGTGACCAGCTTATAGCAGATAAAAAAGCAGGAACACCCGCACTATGGTACCTGACAAAGGCTTACCTGGCCTGTATGCAGAACAATGCGCCGGAAATGCAACATAACCTGGACCAGGCGGACAAAAGCAGCATGAACAATAGTGAAAAAAGCTTATACGAGGTAATTGATCTTCTGTATACATTATATAAATCAAAATCCATTACAGCCCAGGTAGAGGCGGATCTGTTGCCCAGGTTGAAAAAGTTGAACGAAGTTGCCAAGAAATCTGAGCTGGCTTCCTACCAGTTCCGGGATGTGATGAATCAGTTGGTTGCCGGTAAATATTTCCAGCAGGGAGATACGATCAAAGGTATTTATGCGATGGCACATGCCAATACCTGGGACAGTAGCCGCAGCACTTTCGAGGCAGACCGGGATTTCCAGGATATGCAGGGAGATGTTTTGAGCAATCTTTCCATAGCCAGTCTTAAAAAGGTGCAAGCCTTCCGTGCGGATAACAAAAAATCTGCTTTTGAAGCGTGGCTGGTTGCGCCTACTTATTATACTGTACCTGTATTGAAAGAGCTGGAAGGGACGATGTATGTGCGCAGCGGGGATTTTAAATCGGCCATAAAAATCTTTGAGCAGAAAGACATACTGTTGAGCAGTTTCCCGAATCCTTTCATGCCTCAGATCAATGATTATATCGAAGTATACGCCCAGGACACGGCCAGGACTTATACTAAATTGAGCTTTAGTAAGCGTATGGCAGAGCTACAGGATATTATTGCCAGGAATCCCAATGACGCCGGCGCTTTATATGGTTATGCGGTAGCTTTATATAATATATCGTATTATGGTAAAGCGGCTGATATGGTCGCTTATAACCGCATTGCCACGGACGATTACGGTTATTTTAAAGACCCGAATGATGCAAAATTGCCCCGTCATCTACAGGAATATTACCGGGTTTTTTCTGCGGAGCAGTATTTTAATAAAGCTGTAGCGGCCGCGGTG
>CAXYKQ010000163.1:0-4051 GCA_964277835.1 uncultured Edaphocola sp.
CTTTCACCGTAGTACTTCCTAAAACTCAAAATAGTTAATGCATATCCTGGTTTTATGTAGCCGTGTCCCTTATCCTTTGCACGATGGCGGCAACCTGGCAGTAAGCAACCTGATGGAAGGGCTACTGGATGCCGGTATTCAACTGAGTATGCTGGCGATGAATACGAGCCGGCACCCGGTCGCTATCGCGCAGCTGCCGCCCCTGTTCCAACGTTTAGCTACCTTTAAAACTGTTGCGGTGGACAACAGCATCAAACCCCTGGCTGCCCTGAAGGCCTTAATCAGCGGCAGGTCCTACAACCTGGAAAGGTTCATTACCGAAGCTTTTGAAGCCGCTTTGATTGCCTTGCTCAAAGCCCGCAAATATGACATTGTGTTACTTGAGGGTTTATATGTAACGCCTTACCTGGCTGCCATTCGCCAATACAGCAATGCTAAAATCTGTTACCGGCAACATAATGTGGAATTCCAGATATGGGAGAGGCTGGCCCGGAGCAGTACTCACTTCCTGAAGCGTTTTTACCTGGCACAGCTGGCCAAAGCCCTGAGAAACTATGAATTGAAGCACATAAACGATTATGACAGTATTGTGGCTATTTCACCCGTAGATGCCGTAATTTACCGGGATTTGGGCTGCACCCTACCTATTGCGGATATTCCATACAGCCTTAAAGTTAAAGCGCCTGTTACCGGCACAGCTCCTGCCCCTGCCGTTCCTCGTTTCTATCATATCGGTGCGATGGACTGGCAACCTAATGAAGAGGCCGTCAGCTGGTTCCTGGAAAAGGTGTGGCCCCTGGTGATCGCATCGGCCCCGGATGCATGGCTCTTCCTGGCCGGCAGGAATATGTCTTCTTATTTCCTCGAAGGTTCCTGGCCGAATGTACAAATCGTCGGCGAAGTGCCCGATGCCAGTGCCTTTGAGGCGGATAAACAAATCCTGGTCGTTCCGCTGCATTCCGGTGGCGGCATACGTATCAAGATCCTTGAAGCCATGTCGAAGCGCAAAGCAGTTGTTGCCACCAGCGTTGCCCTGCAGGGATTACATGCAGCTAAAAACGGCGAAGAGGTTTTACTGGCGGACAGCCCGGCTGAATTTGCCGCCGCATGCCTGTCCCTTATTGAGACCCCCGGCAAAGTGGCAGAATTGGGGACCAAAGCCGGTCAACTCATACAAACTTATTATAACCGGCAATTGGTAATTAATAAATTGTTGCAACATTTTAATTCGTTATTATAATTAAGGGCATTCTGCTTCCATTTATAAACAATTGGCCAAACTTTCGGTTTAAGATGTTATTTTTGTAGATTGCTATAGCATATTCAATAAATCAGAACAAAATGGAGCTTACTTTTTACGGACACGCCTGCTTTTTAGTGAATACAGGAGATACAAAGATTTTATTCGATCCCTATATCAGCCCTAATCCACAGGCGAAGGACATAGACATGAGCAGCATTAGCGCCGATTATATCTTTGTTTCTCATGGTCATGAAGATCACGTTGCCGATCTGCTCAGCCTGGCGAAGCAAACCCAGGCCACCGTTGTTTCCAATGCTGAAATCATTACCTGGTTGAGCAAGCAGGGTTATGAGAAAGTACACCCGATGAATTTTGGTACCAGGAATTTTGATTTCGGCACGGTACATTTTGTTCCGGCAGCCCATAGCAGCTCTTTACCGGATGGTAGTTATGGCGGTAATCCCGGCGGCTTTATTTTCAAGACAAAAAGTGGCAATTTCTATTACACCGGCGACACCAGCCTTACGGCGGAGTTTACCATGATCCCTTATTATGGTCCCCTGGATGTAGCGATCATGCCGGTGGGCGGTAATTTCACCATGAACCCGGCAGAAGCCCTCATTGCAAGTGATATAATCAAATGCGACCATATTGTAGGCGTTCACTTCGACACCTTTGGTTACATCGTGATCGACAAAGAACAGGCTATAGCGCAATTCAAAACGGCCGGCAAGACCCTTCGTCTGCCGGAGATCGGCAGTACGATCAGCCTGTAATAGAGCATTCCTAAAACAGGCAACATAAAAGCTTTAAAGCAATCGCAGACAAGAATAAAGAAAAAAGGAATACATTTATATGACAAAAGTATTAGCTATTGCCAATCAAAAAGGAGGAGTAGGTAAAACTACCACTGCGATCAACCTGGCAGCCAGCCTGGCTGTACTGGAGTATAAAACCCTACTCATCGACGCGGACCCACAGGCCAATAGTACTTCAGGAAACGGTTTTGACCTGAAAAATATCCAGCTAAGCCTCTACGACTGCCTGGTAAACGACACCCCGATCAAAAACGCGGTACTGGCATCAGACACACCTAATCTCGACATTTTACCTTCCCACCTCGACCTGGTAGGAGCAGAAATAGAATTAATTAACCACCCGAACCGGGAGCACATTCTCAAACAGGCCATCGCTGCTCTGAACAACGAATATGACTTTATCATCATCGATTGCTCTCCATCACTGGGCTTGATTACCGTCAATGCGCTGTCCGCGGCCAATGCCGTAATCATCCCGGTACAATGTGAATTTTTCGCATTAGAAGGCCTGGGTAAATTACTGAACACCATTAAAATTGTACAATCCAGGTTGAATACCGACTTACAGATCGAAGGTATCCTGATGACCATGTATGACGGCAGGCTGCGTCTGAGCAACCAGGTGGTAGAAGAAATTAAAAATCACTTTGAAGATCTCGTGTTTAAAACGATCATTCACAGGAATACCAAATTAGGAGAAGCACCAAGTTTTGGCAAACCGGCTTTAATGTACGACACCGAAAGCACAGGAGCAGTGAACTATTTGAATTTAGCCAAGGAAATTTTGCAAAAAAATAACCTTACTAAAATTAAAACTTCTGAATTAATATAACCCCGAGCAGTATGGCACAGAGTAATAAAAAACAAGCTTTAGGAAAAGGCATCAGGGCTTTGTTGAATAACATTGACGAAGAACTGAAATCGAACGAGCCTGCCATAAAAAATACGGAAGCCAACAGTCCTAAACAGCCGGCCGTGGCCATAGGCCGCATCCCGGTTGAGCAGATAAAAGTAAACCCGAAACAGCCCCGGTATGATTTTGATGAGCAGGCACTAAGCGAGCTGGCAGAGAGTATCAAATTGCATGATATCATCCAACCCGTAACCGTAGTAAAGCTATCGGAAGGACACTATCAGCTCATTTCCGGAGAACGCCGCTGGCGGGCCTCTAAATTAGCCGGCTTAAAAGATATCCCGGCCTATATTCGTGAAGCCAATGACCAGGAAATCCTGGAAATGGCACTGTTGGAAAATCTGCAACGCGAAAACCTGAATGCAATAGAAATTGCACTCAGCTACAAGCGTTTGATGGACGAATGCAGTCTTACGCAGGAGCAGGTTGCGGAAAGGATGAAAAAAGAGCGCAGTACGGTGACCAATTATTTGCGTTTATTGAAGTTACCTCCCGATATTCAGAAAGCGGTAAGAGACGGGTCGCTGAGCATGGGACATGCACGTTCCATCATCGGCCTGGAAAATGTAGATGAGCAACTATACGTATTCCGTGAATGCATGACTAAAGGAATGAGCGTAAGACAGGTGGAAGCACTGGTGAAAGCCATGCAACAGGAGCGTAAACCGCAGGTGGCCGAAAAAGCAGACCAAAAATTACCGCCTGCCTACAAAAGAATTGAAGATAATATGGCCAGCCATTTCTCTTCCAAAGTGATCCTGGCGCGGAAAAAAAACGGGAAAGGGAGTATTACAATTGACTTTTACAGTGATGAAGAACTGGAAAAGATCATGGAGCTGATGGGGATATAAGCACCGAAAAATTAGCAATGTATTAGATATTTTTAGTAAATTTCCAGTAACTTGCTTGCTTATAAATATAATTTTTACAATCTTGTGCAAAATACCATGAACATGCTTAATCGCAAATTGCATACAAAAATACTTTTAGGACTATTAGCTATTGCCGGTTTCAGCTCTTGTAAAAAAGACAATAATTTAGGTCAGGACAATGATACGGTGATCACCACCCCACATA
>CAXYKQ010000164.1:0-5831 GCA_964277835.1 uncultured Edaphocola sp.
GCTTGCTAAACTTTATGCCTAATAATGCTAACTCCACAACTTTCTACATTGATCCCATCTCAGCCAAACGCACCTAGCCAAATAATTACACCGGTATTTTTAATATAATGCTCAGCATTGGCATGAATATTGTTCCCTAATCAACTGGCTATTAATCGAATGAGTTCTCAAAAATTAGTGTATGAAAAAAATATTTACTATTGGAATTACTGCGGGTTTATTATCATGTGGCTCCGGGAAGAACGAAGCCCTTATTGTAAATGGCCCGACGGTCGCTAAGCAGGAAACCCCGCCACCCGCGGTAAGACCTGCCCCGGTAAAAAACGCCGAAACAGCCAAAATTCAGGTTTATAACGATGTAGCCGCTTTGATAGCGGCACTCTCCAAAAATGGGATCGGCAAGTTCGGAACCCCGGCTCCTGGCGGGGCTGACGGAGATTTTAAATTCGATACTGAAAAATATCAATTCGGCAAGAGTGCTGCGAAAAACGATATTTATTATGTTGTATCTGGTAAGAATGGAGTAGCGCAAACGGTCACGCTGACAATGAATATCAACGCAAAAAGTGACCGTAGATCAGCTATGGAGTTATTCAGAAAGACCATGGATAAAACATTTAAGTCCGTAAATGTCGATCTGCCTTTGCCGGTATCTGAAGCACTCGGTTACGGCAAAAGTAAATCAGCGGAAACCAAAAGTGCATCAGTTGCTTTAAGAGTAAATAAAGGAACGACGGAGATAGTTACTTTAAGTATCACCTCTAAATAAACCCAAGTCTTTATTTTGCTGGTTTAAGGAAATGAGCGCATCCGGCACTCATTTTATGCTTGCAAAATAAGCAGGTTGATCTCCTTTACATCAAAACACATTAGCCGCTTAAAGCAATTTGAGCGGCTAATGTGTTTTGATGGATATTTTGAGCCGCGCGTAATCTTCGCTCTGCCCGGCCCATCTGAACATAACTGCCCTAGAAATAGTTTTCTTTCATTCAATAATTAGCAGTTATTTTTGTACGTTTATTACAGAAAAGAATCACAAATGAAAAAATACCTATTGATTGCATTACTCCTGGGCCTGTACGCCTGTAAAAAGGACAGAACCCCTAAATATGTACAACAAGCCCACCAGCATTGGATTCCCAATTGGGAAAAAGATACCCTGGTAGCCATCAGCGGCAATCCTGGAAATTACCTGACGGATGTCATGTATTCAGATGTTATAGGTGATAGCACTGTCCTTTATTATAATGGCTCGAAATATTATGTCTGGACGGAAAATGTAAGATCGGGCCGCGTAATTGAGTATTTTTTTATGCCCGATATGCAACTATATAATAATATCGTGATCAGTAAAATCCCGTTTTCCTATTTGCAAAACGATTTTTATTCTGAAGGTGATTACCTGTTACCGGCACGATTTGTAGATACCAGCGATAATTCCTGGCAGACACAATTCCAATCGGTGATGGTCGATAAAAAACCAAGTATCACCGGCTGGGAAGCCCCTGCTTTTTACACTACAGAAAATAAACAATACCTCAGATAGCAGGTAACCTGGAAAATAGGAATTAGCTCCGCCCCGGCTTGTCGGGGCGGTTTTTTATGGGTAAGAACCATATATTAGTTAGGGATAGGCAATTGCGCAAATTATATCGGCTGATATTTCCGAAAATTATGTTAGAGGACTAGTAATTTTCAGTTTTTAATTAGAAATTTATCCCATAAAACCATTAATTATGCGCATATTATTAAGCCTGGCGGTATGCTGCAGCTTCAGTGCTCAGACAATGGCCCGCGACCATGTATTGAATTTACCGGAATGCGTAAAAGTACCCGGCAACCAGGAAGCAGATCAAAAGGAAGCTACACTCGATAAAATTGTGCAACAAATTGATGCCGACTATGCTGCCATTAATGCGAAAAAATTAAACATCAGGATCGAGAAAATAGAGGAGGGCGCATTTGAAGAGGGTTGCCCGGTGACGGCAAATGTTACCTACTCTAATGCTGCCGGCGAGCCGGTGGAAAAAATTGAGCGCTGGCTTGCCGCGGATGCAACAGAAGAAATGATCGAATTTTATTATAAAGCCGGCAAATTGTTTTTTGTGCTCCGCAAGCAGGTTTATTATCCACCTAATACAGCAGATGATCCCGTGCAGTCGGAACTAAAAATTTACTTCGATAAAGGCAAAGCAGTCAAATATATCAGCAACCAGGGCGATACTTACCAGACGATGGATTTTTCAGCAGAAGTTAACGAAGGGAATGCCCTGTATAAAGCTAAAAGTAAAGAACAGGTACGTGATGCCATTTGTCCTCCCGGTAAATGATCGATACATTAACGCACAACAATGACAAGTATGAAGTATAAAATGGTTATTTTTTTCGCGGCTCTGTTACTGTATTCCTGCTCGGATGCAGATTCTAAAGAGGGGGCGCAGAAAACGGAACAGGACCGGATGCAGAAGAAGCCTGATCCTGAAACTTTCAAGGTGTTGTATTCCGCTTTTGATGAAGCGGAGCAAAACTATAAAGTGATCTTCTCAGATGCCGAAGGTAATGTTTATTTTAATGCTTACTATAAGGGTGAGGAACGATTGAGTAAGAACGTACAATTGCAGCTGGACGATAAGACTGAATTCGACGTACGTAAGTACAAAATTATGTCCGGTGCCGATAGCGGAAAATTTATCGTCGTGAATGAATTGAGCCTGAAAATGGAGGGTATCGACCAGGACGGCAAGCGCGTATTTAGCCTGAAGCTGGAAAACGAATAGGACAGATGAACTGAATCGAACAGCAATGTAACTTTTCCGGTAAGCTTTTTGATGATGGAGCAAGTTTCCTTGAAAGTTAAGGCAGACGGATGATGGTTAATTTGATTGAATTTTAAGAATTTATAGCACTACACTCTTCTTGAATGTATTTACCTTTATAATAAAATGATCAGTATTATGAGATATAGTATACTTGCTTTGTTATTTTCTCTATGCACGGTTACCGCTTGTAAGAACCGGCAAGCCCAGGAGGTTCCTCCTAAAGATAAAGACGAGGTAGTACAGCAAATGGACGATAAATACCAGGTATTGTATGCTGCTTATGATGAAGGTAATCAACTGCATAAGATCATTTTTACAGACCAGGACACCAGCTATTTTTGCACTTTTTGTGAAGACTCTACCAAATTTAATAAGGATGTAGCTTTGAAGGCGGTAGGCAACAACGATAGCCTTATCCGGCAATTCCAGGTACTTGCCGGGAGAGACAGCGGCGGCTATTTGTATGTGAATACGCAAACACAAAAAATGGAATTTGTCAACAAGAGTGGTAAAAAACAATACAGTCTCGAATTGCTGGAAAAATTCCAGGCTCCCACAAAATGATCGGTAAGGGGAAAGATATTGATGTATATTATATTTATTTAATTTGTCACCCGCAGGTGGCAAATTTTCTTTTAGTAAGCGCTAAAAAGCAGAAAAAATACGGGATTTCACGTATTGTCTGGTCCACTTTAAGTTTGGATATTTGGGTATTCAAATTAATAAGTATGGAAATTATAGAAAATAATAAAATCAAGCAAGACTTTATAAAAGGGAAACATTTGCTGGATCAGGGGAAGCATGAGGCGTCGATTAAAATATTTGATGCACTGATCGAGATCAGCATAAATGAATTAGACAGTTACGAGGATAATGTCACTTTACACACTTCTCTGAATAACAGGGGCATTGCAAAGTGTAAATTGGGAGCGTCTACTAACGATAAAAGCTTGTATATAAGTGGAATGAATGATCTTAAAAAAGCCGTAGTCTTATTTGGGTTGAGTGAGAGTTACCTGAAGCCACAGGCGTCCCAAAACCTGGAAAGAGCAGAATCTGTTATTGAGCTCTGGGAAAAAACGTACCAGGAGCCGGAAATTCAACTTATGTTCCAGACCATGTAGTGGATTTGCCGGCCGGGCAGTACGTATTATAAGATTGAACACAAGAATTGTAAATAATAAGCGGCCGGGTAGTTTAAAAATACTGTTATTGATGATTCCTTAAAGCAACAAAGCCATCCTGATCAGATGGCTTTCGTTTTTTGTTGCACTTATATAGTTACCCGGTCGCAGCAGTTTAACTCTTGCTAAAGTATACTTGCTGTTATTATCGTTATACAGATTAATATCAGACTTACACTGACTCGCCGGGTATGCCTTTATTTCAGATCAGGTTCTTCATGGTGCTGTTATCCTTTGGGGAATGCCAGTATGTTGCAGGAGGGAAACCCCGAAATGAACCATCATGGTTAAGATGGTTCATTTCCTATCAGGGCTGGTCTTTCAAAGGGTACGGGTGCTTTAGTGGTAAATAAGTGTTGAATCAAATCTACTGAGCTGCAAATGTCCCATTAATTTATTTACCGGACAATACTGGATTTCCCTACTTTTTTGAGATAATAGATAACTATTTTGAATAAAATGGTGGTGAAAGGTTTTGAGCCTCATAGATTTATCGAAAACATCCAGCCCGGCCTTTTGTTTTTATGCTCTTTTATGGCGAATATTGTAAGCAAAGTTTGTCTGTTTATGAAAAAAGCAATCCAGGACCTGTATCCTGATAGCCTGGCCCACTGCTATGGTTGCGGCAAGAATAACCCCGACGGTCATCAATTGAAAACTTACCTCGAAGCAGATCATACGGTGGCTACTTTTTTACCCGCTGCATCGTATACTGCATTGCCCGGGTCGGTATATGGCGGGCTTATCGCTTCCCTGCTGGACTGCCATGGTACGGGCTCTGCGGCGGCTTTCGTTTGCCGGGCGGAAGGTATTTCTTTAGCAGAAGGACCTATCCCGGTGAGGTGTGTGACGGCATCTTTGAAAGTTGACTTTAAAGCGCCGGTCCCGATGGGAAAAGAATTAACCCTGACCGGGACACTCATCAGTATAGAAGGGCGGAAGATAAGGGTCGCCATGGAGCTGTTCGCAGCCGGCATACGCTGTGCTACCGGAGAAATCCTGGCGATCCGGCTTAAGGAGGCATAAAGCCACCTGTAAATTTGCCCCTGCCATTAAAGGTTTTGTTATTACGCTCTATGCAAATTATCCCTACCTTTACGGGCATCAAAATTAAATTAAGCGTACAATGAAATATTTACCAATCGACCAGAAACTGTATCAAAAGAACAGGGAACGTTTTATTAAGGCAATGAAGCCGAATAGTATAGCTATTTTCAACGCCAGCCCGGTAATTGCCGAGAACGGGGATGCAGTATATGCTTACAAAGCCAACAGTAACGTGACCTGGCTTTCCGGTGTGGTACAGGAGCAGACGATGGTTATCTTATATCCTGATAATAAAGACCAGGCAGCGCGTGAAGTGCTGGTAGTGCAACGCCCCGATGAAATGCTGGAGAAGTGGAATGGTCATCTTTTGCGTAAAGATGAAGCAACAGCGATTTCCGGGATTCAGAACGTGCAGTATGTGGATAGTATTGATGCCTTACTGCAGGTGTGGATGCACCAGGCTGAATATGTTTACCTGGATACCAATGAGAATGACCGCAGGGGTGATGTTTTGCGGACTGATCTGCAGTTCGTGGAAAAGATCATGAAGCGCTATCCGCTCCATAAATATGAGCGTGCAGCTGTTATCCTGAAAGAATTGCGGGCCATTAAGACAAAAGAAGAAGTGGAGATCACCCAGAAAGCAGTTGATATAACGCACCAGGCTTTCCTGCGGGTAATGCGCGTAATCCGGCCGGGAATTATGGAGTATGAGCTGGAAGCAGAAATTACCCATGAATTCTTAACCAACAGGGCTACCCGCCACGCTTACGGCTGTATA
>CAXYKQ010000165.1:0-5999 GCA_964277835.1 uncultured Edaphocola sp.
CTGTAACCATGACTTTCAGGATCAAGCCCGGCATAGGGGCCTTTACGGGCTCCACTTTCTGCGTTTTGGAAATATCCAGTCCCATCTTTTCCAGTAAAAGGTCGATCGGCTCCTGGATTTTTATGGAGTAGATGCTGTTCTCAATCCGCAGGTCCATTGTTTTGCGTGCACGGTCTACGTTTTCAAGGAAAGCAACATAACTTTTATTATTAGCGATGATACTGAAACTTTTATTAGGTAAGGGGCGTATATCCCATTGTAAGTCTTTACCGCCAACACTGATCTGTCCCGCTTCTAAAGTTAAGCTCAACTCTTCCTGTCCGTTTATTTTTATATTGTACATCCTAGATTATTTGCGAGTGACAAATTTACACTAAAAATCAATATTCATTTGCCGCCGCTACTTTTTAATTTTGATGATAAACATTACTTTTGGGCACAGAAAACGCTGTTGTGCTGTTTTCACTTGCTTTACCTCATCAAAACACGACAAACTCCATGTTTGAAAAAGATACTTTAAAAGCCCTTGAGGCCATGGACAGAGCCCACCTGATCGCTTTTGCACCATACGTTTGGGAGGCTTCTAAACTGTTAATTGAAAAAGATATCTTAGCACAGATCGACAAAAGCGGCATGAATGGTATCGCTATGGGGGAACTGAAACCCAACACGCAACTATCTCCCTATGCTTTGCGCGTATTGCTGGAAGCCGGTCTGGGTATCGGTTTGATCTATCGCAAAGATGACAGGTACTTCCTCGCCAAAACCGGTTATTTTATCCTGAAGAATGAAATGACCCGGGTAAACTACGAATTTATGCGGGATGTCTGCGCGGCGGGAGCTGACACTATGGAGGATTGTCTTAAGGACGGCAAACCCCACGGACTGAAAACGCTAGGAGATTGGGACACTTTATACGAGGGACTCTCTGTAATGCCGGAGCCTGCCAAAACAAGCTGGTTGAACTTTGACCATTTCTACTCTGATAATACTTTTGAAACCGCTTTAAATATCGTATTCGAGTCCCAACCCAAAAAGATCCTGGACATAGGCGGCAATACCGGTAAATGGTCCTTGCAGGCGCTACGATATAACCCGGAAGTACAAATGGGCATTGTAGACCTGCCGGGCCAGTTAGCGATGGCTGAGCAAAATATTGATGCTGCCGGTTTCAAGGGCCGTGTGACTTATTACAGCCATAATGTTTTGGATAACAGCCTGAAGCTGCCGGAAGGTTATGACGTCATCTGGATGAGCCAGTTCCTGGATTGCTTTGCCGATAAAGAGATTGTCAGCATTCTGAAGAAATGCTATGAGGTCGCTACAGCTGATACCCGCATCTTTATCAATGAAACATTCTGGGACCGTCAGAAATTTGAAACTTCCGCTTTCGCCCTGCAAATGACCTCTTTATATTTTACGACAATGGCCAATGGCAATAGCCAGATGTATGATAGCGCCGTGTTTTATAAATTGATCGACGAAGCCGGGTTTAAAATCGTCCGGGAATATGACCATGTAGGATTGAGCCATACCATCTTGGAGATCCGGAAAAAATAAAATTTAAATAATCACAAGCAGCAGAGGAGTTATGAACAATATAGATGTACTGGTTATCGGTGCGGGACCGGCAGGGAGCGTCGCCGCCGCGATCATAAAGAAATCCGGCTTTAACGTGGAGATCGTTGAAAAAACTCAATTCCCGAGATTTGTGATCGGCGAAAGCCTGTTGCCGCGCTGCCTGGAGGGAATGGAAGAAGCCGGATTCCTGCCCGCTTTAAAAGCGCAGGGATTCCAGGAAAAATGGGGCGCAAAATTTGTACTCGGCGATAAAGTCTGTGATTTTTCCTTCGAAACGCAGCATACGGAAGGCTATAATTATGCCTGGCAAATGCCGCGTGCCGATTTTGACCTGACGCTGGCCAACGAATGCGGCCGCATGGGGATACCTGTACATTACTTAAGCGAACTCACTGCTATCGAAATGCAAGAAGACGGGAGCAGCGTTTCCACCATTCAAAAAGAGAACGGGGAAAGCTGGCAGGTAAAGGCCCGCTTTATTGTTGATGGGAGTGGTTATGGCCGGGTTATCCCAAAACTGTTCCACCTGGAATCACCACCTGGCTTACCAACCCGCAAAACTGTATTCTGCCACATGGAAGACCCGAAGCGCATGGAGATGGTAGAACCCAACCGGATTGTGGTCTATGCCCAGGATACCGATTGCTGGATCTGGACCATTCCTTTCTCTAACGGGCTCACTTCCGTAGGTTTCGTAGCCAATCCGGAATATTTTGAGCCCTTCGGCAGTGACGGGGATATCGTGGCCAAGTACCGTAGGTTACTGGAAAACGACCCTAATACTGCTTACCGTTTTAAAGACGCGGACATGAAATTCGAGCCGAAGATCTTACAGGGCTGGAGCGCGACTTCCAGCACTTTTTACGGCAAAGGCTATGTGCTCACCGGTAATGTTACCGAGTTTTTAGACCCCATCTTCTCTTCCGGCGTTACCCTGGCCACGGTATCTTCCCAAAAAGCAGCTCAACTTGTCGTGAAGCAGCTACAAGGAGTACCTGTTGACTGGGAAAATGATTATATGAAATTCATGGAACAGGGCGTAGATGTGTTTCGTACCTATGTGAAGGCCTGGTACACCGGCGATCTCTACAAAATATTCTTTGCGGAATATAAAGATCCTGTCATCAAATCCCAGATCTGTTCGGTACTGGCCGGCTACGTGTGGGACGAAACCAACCCGTTTGTGAAAAACCATCACAAGGCGATCACATCCCTGATCAAATTCCTAGAACGCGAATCTTTCTGATGCAAGTAATCGATACGAAACATAGCATAAGCATAAGTACTGCAGGTGTCTTCGCGGACGGGCAGCGCCTGTATGATTTGCAGGGCATCCCAACGGCCGAAATACCGGTACACCTGTACAAGACATTAAGCCTGTCTTATCCCAAGTTTTTTAAGATGGACCGTGTTTCAAAACTTGGCTTTCTGGCTACCGAATTATTAATGCAGGTGGCCGACCAAACAGTAGATAAAGATAGAGTCGCACTCCTGCTGACCACCGCTGACGGCTGCCGGGAGACAGACGAGAAGTTTGCCGCATCCATGCAGGAAATCCCCTCTCCTGCCCTTTTTGTTTACACTTTGCCCAATATCGTTGCCGGTGAGATTTGCATCCGGAATGGGTTTAAAGGGGAGCAGATGGTCTGGGTAGCGGAAGCTCCCGATAAAAAGATGACCGATGTTTATTTACAGGCTCTTTTCGCTAAAGGCAATACAGATGCCTGCGTGACAGGTTTTATAAATGCCTATGGGGATGATTTAAGGGCGGAAATGTCTTGGATGAGCCCAGCCATTTGATGGTGTTCCGGCAAGAAAAATACCCATGATATTGCGCGCGCTATTCGCATCTATATCAGCGTTAAACAGTATGCCTGCCCGGCCAAAACTTCCCGGCAACGAATGCTTCAGGAACTTGATACCTGTTCGTTTTTAACTTGCTGGCAGACTTCCCGGCGATTAAGCCGGAGCCGTATTACTGTCAGCATAAAACATCAATGCGGACATTGCTTAGCCTCTTTTCCCTGTTACCGGCAGTCTAAGGCTGTTCTAAATAATTTAACTGAAAAGCTTACAATATACAAACTCAAAACTTCGTATTGCTTTTCGTTTCCATTTTCATCGTATACTCCATGATACTCTGTGGGCTAAATCTTAAATTTGGGTTTATTTGAAACGCTTAAAAAGAAACATAATGGATATCCTACCGCAATACCAGGCCATTTTCGAGATCGTTATGCTAATCCCAAAAGGTCGGGTTTGCAGTTACGGCGTGATTGCTCAATATGCAGGTCCGGGTATCACTGCCCGGCTCGTAGGCCGGGCGATGTCTGCTTCCCGCAACCTGGATATTCCGGCGCATCGTGTAGTAAACAGCCAGGGGAAACTAAGCGGAAGCCTTCATTTCGAAACACCGACTAAAATGCAGGAATTATTGGAAGCAGAAGGCATCATCATCAAGAAAAATAAAGTCGTTGATTTTAAAAAACACATCTGGTCTCCGGAAGAACTAATCTAATAATTTATAAATTTTACGAATTTATAAATTATACATTAATATTATTCTTAAATTATAATATAAAAATAATACACTTCAAATTGTTGATAACAAACGATATCTATAATTGTTAAATATTTTTTGACAGATAAATATGGATATAGTATATTTGTATTAACCTTTGAAAATGCCCTCTAAATACTTTCTTACCTATTTAATTGTTTAAATGGATGAGCCAACATTTGTGGCTTAATCCGGCAAAGTGTTCAACTCAAATACCTGTTAACAATTAAACATAGTATTGCAATACGCCTCGGGGGTATCTGTCTAAGCCTGCTTACTTGCATCCATGTGCAAGCGCAACGCATTTATGCTTCTTTGCAACAAAATAGTGGCAATGTTAGTGGGGCAACTAACGCGACTACCAGCGATCCACTGACCTATTCAACCCTTACCTCTGTCGTGTTGGGTTCAGCAACGCAGAATCTGCAATTTTCAGCGGCCAATAAGCCCGGCAGTACTACTCCTATCATACTGCGTGTGACGACTTCAAGCGGACTGACTTTAGGCTTGGGTTTGGTATCTAACCTGGAAGTGACAAAAACTCTGGGAGGTATTAACTCAAGCGTAGGGACTGTATATTCAAGCAGTACACTCGCTTCTCTTTTAGGCTTGGGTACTGTTGCCGGTGAAATGCTGATCCCTGCCGAAAATGCCGACTTCGATGGCGTCAAGGTCTATTTCTACGGCCTTGCCAACTCAATACGTATTTATTATGCCTTTTATATCAAGTCCCCCACTGCAAACAACATGACCACTTGTTCCGGGCAAAGTGCTACCCTCCTGATCACTAATTTTCAAAGTGGCTATACTTACAAGCTATATGAAGGCAGCACACAGGTGGCGAGCACAACTACGGCTGATATGCCTCTCCCGGTAGTTACCACAACAACAACGCTGATTAAGAACTACAGCCTGGAAGCTACCGAGGCTAATGTCTACCCTTCCGGCCGGACGGCCGTCCAGGTGACGGTACGGCCAAGGCCTGCAGTCCCGGGCAGTGCCACCTTAAATTAATCAAAGCAACATTTCTTTTCAACCTAAAAATCAAATATTATGAACGCCAAATTTCTACAATCGATTATTATCACGGCAAGCTTCCTCCTGATGACCATCTCCCGGGCAATAGCAGGTGTTTTTTATGTCTGTACCGGAACTGCCTTTACTTTGACTCCCGGTGTGTCTACTTTTGCGGTATATGAATGGAGTGACGGCACTACCGTTGTACAAACGGGTAGCAGCCCCAACCTGGTACAAACCGTTACGCTCAGCCCGGCCACTACCGCCATTGCCAAGACCTATAACCTGAGGGTACAAGATGCCAATGGTTGCTGGTCTGCGCAGACTTCCCATACCGTGTATGTCTTACCAGCTTTAACGGCTTCCATTACGGGTGCTACTGCAGTCTGCTCTAATGTTACCGTGAGCGAGACCTTAACGGCAAGCACTAACTTCGGCACACTTAACCTTACGGCTGCTACAGGGCTTAACTATACCTTTACCTGGACGGGCGGCGGTACCCCTTCCGGGACCAACAACAGCCAGAACCTGGTAACAGCGAGTGGCACCTACGGTGTATCGGTAGCCTATGTATTACCTGCCAATGATGGTGCTAAACTAAGCGCCTGTAACGGAACGGCTTCCCATACGATCAATACTAATACGGCTCCGACCACACCTTCTGTTACGATACAATAATTTTCCAATAAGTGTTTAAGGATAGAATTGGTGCCGATGAATAAGTATAAAAAATTATGTTTTTTGCTGTTTGCTGTCTTATGCCCGGCCGGGGCAGATGCACAGCAAACAGTCTATATCTGTACCGGAGCTACCAAGTTACTTACCGCCAGTTCTTCCGGGG
>CAXYKQ010000166.1:0-7182 GCA_964277835.1 uncultured Edaphocola sp.
TATTTACTCCTATTGTTCCTACCTGGCCACGTTGTTTCTCTGCCCTCACCTGGACCGTGTTTAATTGGGTGCCCCTGCTTTCCAGGAAAATATTCCGGGTCCTGGTTTCCCCTTCTTTAAGCGTTACATTAAAAGGTTCCGATTCAAAATCCACACTACTGACCTTTATGAGCACCCGTTTGCCGGCAGGCACCTCGATCTCGAAATAACCCAGTGTATCGGTCAGCACAAATTTATCTGACTTGTCGATACTTATGGTGACATCTGCAATAGGGGTCTCGTCGTAATCAGCCACTTTACCTTTTAGTTTCCCGGTCTGCCCGACAGCATAAAAGCTGCATAAAATGCAGCTTACAAATAATATAATAGATCTGGATGGTAGCATAATGATTCGTCAAAATAAACGAAATTTTAGCAATTTTTATTATTATTGACAGAATAGCTGTCCACAAACTTCAATCGCCTATTTTCCCTTTATCGTATTCCAGGTTTCAAACAGCACATCCTGGGAGGGCCGGTGTTCCGGCATTTCGCTTAATGGTTCACAAGCTTTCCAGTATTGGCGCATATCTCCGGGTAAAGATTGGTATAATTGGGTACCCTTGGTTTTCCAGGCAATCATCTCATCGCTTACTTCTTTTATTATTTTAGCGGGATTACCCACGACCAGGCTTCTTTTAGGAATGACGGTATTGGCATTGATAAATGATAAAGCACCTACAATACACTCGTCTCCCAGCTGCACATCATCCATTAAAACAGCATTCATCCCTACCAGGCAGTTTTTACCGATATGCGCCCCATGGATGATCGCCCCATGACCGATATGGGCACTTTCTTCGAGGCGAACGGTAACACCGGGGAACATGTGAATGGTACAATTCTCCTGCACATTGCAACCATCAGCGATCTCTATGCCACCCCAGTCGCCGCGCAAGGCAGCTCCCGGACCGATATAAACGTCTTTGCCGATAATCACGTTACCCGTAACGATGGCTTGCGGATGAATGAAGGCAGTGGGATGTACAACGGGAATAAACCCTTTAAATTCGTATATCATATCTATTTTTTCGTTTCCTGGTTCTAAAAAGATTCAGCACCTGTAAAGGGGTTAATGGCATTTAAAATGCTCAAACGGTTCTTTGCAATCCAGGCAGCGATACATGGATTTACAGCTGGTAGCGCCAAAGCGGCTGACAAGTTCGGTATGTACACTGCCACATTTCGGACAGGCTACCTCATCTTCTTCAAATAAAGCCAGGTCGCCGGAAGCCCTGCGCACCGGAGGCGCTATACCATAGGCCAGCATACGTTGCCTGCCCTCTTCTGTAATCCAGTCGGTCGTCCAGGCGGGGCTTAACTGCATCTCAATATCAATATGCTTCAGGCCATGACCCAAAAGGGTCATGCGTATCTGCATCGAGATTACGTCCATTGCGGGGCAACCGCTGTAGGTAGGCGTGATGGTCACCTTTACCGAGCTATCGTCTATTAGCTCCACCGCGCGCAAAATACCCATATCCTTAATGCTTACGTTAGGAATTTCCGGGTCGGTGACGCTTTCCAGCCATTCATATATCTGCGCTACTGTCAACATTTTATTTAATTCACTTGAATGATCCAAAATTTCAGGTACTGGGTGTTCGGCATGGTCCAGCTGATGGCATGATCTGCGGACTGTGTTTGCCGGCTTATTGGTTTCAGGTTGCGCTTAGCATCTGCGGCGGCATCCATCAGCACCACCTGCAAGGCTTCTTCCGTAACCAGGTGTGTGGCACAGGTAGTTACTAAAAAACCTCCCGGCTTCAACAATTGCATGGCTCTCAGGTTGATCTCTTTATAAGCGCCCAAAGCTCTTTCAAGGCTCGATTTGGTTTGTAGTAAAACCGGTGGATCCAGGATCACTACATCAAATAGCTTTTTTTCCTTTGACTTTGCCTTTAAAAAATCGAAAGCATTCTTTACTTCAAAGTTACAAATTTCTGATAAGCCATTCCTTCGTGCATTTTCTTTTGCCAGGTTTATGGCGGCTTCGTTATAGTCCACCCCCAGCACACTTTTAGCACCACAGGCGGCGGCAAACAAGCTGAATGAGCCCGTGTAGCAGAACATATCGAGTACGTCTGCATTTTTCACGATAGGTCTGATCAGGGTTCTATTGTACTGATGATCCAGGAAATACCCGGTCTTAAGACCATTTTCAAGGTCCACGTACAACTTCATACCGCCTTCGCTGAGGCTGATCAGGGTCTTGAAAGGAGGGCTTAAAAATCCTTTAACCAAAGGCAATCCTTCGGGACTGCGCTGCGGTACATCACTGCGCTCAAAAATGCCCGCAGGCCGGAACAGTGCATTTAATGCGCTCACAATGGCGTGCTTTAACAAGTCTATACCCAGGGTTTGGCATTGCACCACAAAATAATCATTGTAGCGGTCTATCACCAGGCCGGGAAGATGATCGGCCTCACTGTTGACCAGGCGGTAGTTTTCCGCAAAGCCCAATTGCTCCCGGTAAACCAAAGCAGCCTTTATTTTTTTTAAAAAGAAAGCTTCATCGATCGGCTCCTGCCGCGTACTCAATAATCTTATGGCAATCTGTGAAAGGGGATTGTAGTAGCCCCTGCCTACAAAAGATCCGTTAGAAGAAAAGACATCCACGATAACACCGCCGTAAATATCCGTCCCTACGACATCCCCGATTTCATTCTGGTACACCCAGAGATGTCCCTCTGCGATGCGGGCACTGATTTTCTTTTTCAGGAAGACTTTGATCATCGGCAACTATTTATACTCGTATATTGCTCACCCGGGCGGATGCAATAGTCTATAACGAACCGGCCTTCATTTGCTGTAAAGCCGCTTCTGTTTTCTGAACTAATTCTGAATTATTGGCCGACTTGGCCAGGGCCAGGGCCTGCTCCTGCTGTTTTACCGCTTCGGCTTTTTGTCCTTGCCGGTATAAGAGGTGGGCATAGGTGTCCAGTAGAGAAGTGCGCGTAACTGCGTCAGTTCCGCCGAATAGTTCCAGGGACTTTTCAGACCATTTTATCGCATCTTTATACATTTGCTTATTAGTGGTCTCATACACGTTCCAGGCCATTTCGTTCAGGTCCATAGCCGCGTTAATGGAAGCAATTTTAGTCATCTGCGGGTTTTGCTTTTGAAAGCGCTCTATATACTCTCTTTGCTCTGCTTCAGAAACTTTACTTTGGTCTAACTGACGCTTTATGGTCATCAGGTATTCTTTCAGCTTTATAGTATCTTCTTGCCTGAATTGGGTAACAGGAGTATTCATCATTTCATTAGTGCGCAATAATTTGAACACTTCCATTTTGGTGGCATCGCCCAGGCGCTCATAAAAGGCTTTGGCATAAAACCAGCCGTCCATTTTGGGCGTACTGCTGTTGCTCGCTACGTAACCTAATATGATTTTCTTAAACCCGGCTTCATCCTTTTGTTCGGCTAGCTTCTCGATCGTTCTCGGAACCAGTGATTCGCTGTAGTACTTAAAGAAATCGGGCACTTCAGCTGCTTTCAATTTATTTACAGCAGCTTTATTTTTCTCCAGTAAGGCATAAGCTTTATTGTCCATGGTCTGGTTATGCTCCAACAGGAAAAGGATATCTTCGTCTTTCAATTTTTTACTGAGGTATTTTGCTGCATAACGGTTCAGTCCTTCGTCGGTATTTTCCCCCAATCTTTTTCCTTTAACCAGATAATTATTGAGGAACTCTTTATCCACTTTATCCGCTTTCAACTTTGCTTCATAATCGGCCCATTGCAAGGGATCTTTCGCTTCGGCAATGGCAACATTGCCATTCTCGAGGAACCATTTAAGATCGCCTGCCCCCATAACGGTATATACTACGGAACCATCAGGCCTCAAAAAAAGGTTGGTAGGGTAACCCTGGATTTTATATTTTGCGGCCACTTCGACCCCCTCTCCTTTCTCTGCGTCGATTTTATAATTAACGAAATGCTTATTGTACAATTTTCCGGCCTCCGCATTAGGGAACAGGTTGGCTGCCATTTGTTTACAGGGGCCGCACCAAGTGGTGTAGATGTCCAGGAACACGATTTTATTTTCCTGTTTTGCCTTATCGAGTGCTGCGGCAAAGGTGCCCGTCTCGAACAAAATACCCTGGGCCCGGAATACTAAAGGACTCAACAATATGATAAGGAGCAAAACAAGCTTTTTCATGAACATGGTTTAAAAGGGAACAAAATTTATCCTAAAATATTTTTTAAGGTAGCGATCACGCTGTCAATTTCTTCACTAGTATTATGCTTGCAGAAAGAAAAACGAACGGGTACTACATCTTCTTGCTGTGGCAAACACCTGATCACGTGAGAGCCAATGCTCGCCCCGCTGGAACAGGCACTACCCCCCGAAACACAGATACCGGCCATATCCAGGCTCATCAGCAGCATTTCAGTCTTATCTGTTTTCGGGAAGGAAACATTCAATACCGTATACAAAGATTCTCCCTGCCAGTCCCCGTTGAAAATAATCCCGGGAATTACGGCATTGAGTTGATCGGCCATATATTGTTTTAATCCCCGCATGTGTGCCGCATCCTGTTCATAGGTTTCTGTTGCCATTTCCAGTGCTTTGGCAAAGCCTACAATACCATAAAGGTTTTCGGTACCGGCGCGCATATTGCGCTCCTGACCGCCACCGTTGAGCATGGGCTTGATCTGTACTTCATCTGAAACATATAAAATACCCACGCCTTTAGGACCGTGGAATTTATGACCGGCGCCATTGGCAAAATGAACGTTCAGCTCAGAAAAATTTAAGGGATAGTGCCCCACAGTCTGCACAGTATCGCAGTGAAAATAAGCCCCGAATGATTTGCAGATCTCCCCGACCTCCTGGATAGGTAGCAGGTTCCCGATCTCGTTATTGGCATGCATCAGCGATACCAATACCGGCTGAGGACCATCGCTTAATAAAGTTTTCAGGCTTTCCAGGTCTACATGGCCGTTTGGCAGTATGCTGACCAAAGAAAGTTTGATCCCTTGTTTCCCGTAATATTCAGCAGTATGTAAGGTCGCATGGTGCTCGATCGGGGAAGTAATGATGTGCTTTACTCCCAGATCGCGTACGGCTGCGGCCATCGCAGTATTGGTACTTTCCGTACCTCCGGAGGTAAAAAAGATATTTGCAGGTTTCGTACCCAGTATTTTTGCAACGGATTTGCGTGCCGCTTCTATACCCATCTTGCTTTCCCTGCCATAGGAATAAATAGAACTTGGATTGCCGAATTTTTCGGTTAAAAAAGGCAGCATGGCTTCCAGTACCTGCGGATCTAAAGCAGTAGTAGCTGCATTATCAAAATATATACGTTGCATTTTTGAAAATAATATATAATAGTCTAATTCCAGCAAAATTAGCAAAAAGAAAGCGAATTCGTATATAAACGAATCCGCTGTCCACATTTTTAAAAATTATAACTTAGCTTTTTTGAGTTCTTTTATCTTTAATGCTGCAACCAACTGCCACTGTTTTGGTTTCGGGAACCGGTTTACCCGCTAAAAGTGCGTCCACTGCTGATGCTACATACTGCACTTTTACTTCAGAAGGTTTTTCGTAATTGTCATCGATAGCGCCTATATATTTCACGATCAGTTTACCATTTTCTTTCTGCAAAACGTAGACATGCGGGGTTTTTGTAGCACCATAAACCGGGTACACTTCCTGCTGCTCATCGAACAGGTAAGGAAAGGTAAACCCTTTCTCTTTAGCGTTCGTTTTCATGGCTTCATAGCTATCTTCGGGTTGCAAAGCCGGATCATTAGGATTGATGGCGATTACGGGATAGCCCAATGCTTTATATTTTTTATCCAGGTCTTTTATGCGATTTTCGTAGGCTTTCGCGTAAGGGCAATGATTACAGGTAAAAACGACGATGTATCCTTTGGCATCTTTGAACTGCGACAGGGAAAATTCTTGATCATCAATATTTTTTAGTTTAAAGTCCATCGCTTCATCACCTACCTTATATCCTGCCGGAAGGGATGCTGTCGCGTCCGCATCTTTTTTATGGGCGGTTGTGTCAGCGGAGGTCGTGCGCTCCTCTCCTTTCCCTTTCGAGGAATTTACATCATTACAAGCGGTAAAGGCCAAAGAAAAAATTCCCGCACCAATTAGCAGTTGTTTCATTTTATGATTATTTATGGGTTATAAATGGGATTGAATGTTTGCCTTCAACTCGCTTTCAGAAAGCTGTCCCTGGTCAAAACGTAACTTTTGCCCGTTTTTATATAAAGCGGTGGCCGGGATAGCGCCATCCCAACCTGCATCTATTTTGGGGATCCATTCATTCATCCGGCCATTGTCGTCCAGCAGGTAATGTTGCGCGACAAAATTTTTCTTTTTAAGAAAGGGGAGCACAGCGCTATCCAAACTACTCCGTGTATCCAGGCTGACCAGGATCAGCTTCACCGGCTTATCCTTCATGGATGCTGCAGTAGCGACAAAATGCGGCAACTCTTTAACACAGGGCATGCACCATGTGGCCCAGAAATTGACGATATTTAATGTGTCATTTTTCTGATGGAGTACCCCGAGCAAATCTTCATATTTTACGACTTCCACTCGCGGCATATAGCTATTCCCCTCAGTGATTCCCGTTTCAACCGGATTATTTCCGGCTTGTTTTTTACTATTTTGCTCCTTAGTTTGTCCGCAGGCGCAGATACTGAACGCGGCAATGAATAAGCCGATCACCTGTTTCATGAGTGGATTATTTTTATGGATGTACAATAAAGTACTAAGCTAATAAAAAAAAGCATAGCATTACCCCTCCAAAAGCCAGTAAACTGTTATAAAAACCCTATAGCTTTTCCTGGCTTAAAATCCAGTCCAGGGCGGCGTCCTTATCGGCAACAATATCCTGTACAGATTGCCGGAATTCGTGGTCGGGGAAAATACCTCTACCCTTAACATCAGTCCGGTTCACCGGGCGCACATGCATCAATCCTATGCGCCAGATGATATTTGAGTGGGGTAAATGCAGGATCGGCATAATCCCTGCTACGGTGCCGTTAAAATCCCCGCCCGTCTCTTCGCCTACAATGGTTACATTAGGCAGTACCGACAGCCTGCTGGCCATTAAACAGGCGGCAGAAAAGCTCCCACCGTTAACCATCAAATACACTTTGCCTTTAAACGCATTT
>CAXYKQ010000167.1:0-5279 GCA_964277835.1 uncultured Edaphocola sp.
AGGGATTATCAAGATACAGTTCGAAGATGTAAGGGAACGTGTCGCCCAACAGGGAATTGATTTGAGGTTTACCGATTATGCCCTCGACCACTTCGCGCAACAGGGATTTGATCCGCAATTTGGCGCAAGGCCTTTAAAAAGGCTGATCCAGAAAGAGATCATTAACCTCTTAAGCAAAAAAATCATTGCCGGTGATATTGATAAGACCAAGCCGGTATTGATAGATGTATTCGACGGAGTAGTTGTCGTACGTAACGAGGAAGTAACCGGGAACAAAATCAGAAATTAGTGTTTTGTTTGTTTTGTGTGAAAAGCCCCTGCATCTGCGGGGGCTTTTTCGTTCTCTCATTGATTGCCTTCAACCTTACTGCACCAGTACCGGGTAAGCTTTCCCGTTGATAGCAATAATCAATATTCCCGGGCTGCTTTCCGGTAAGCGGATCGTACCGTTAACGGCCTCTTTATGAGTTTGCAGAACACGCCCTTCAATGGTCAGTATTTTAATTTCTCTAATCTCCTTCAGGTTACCTTTTATATGCAGCACTTTATGGAAATTAGGATTTGGGTATAGGTAGAATTCATTGGCGCTATTTACCTTACTGATGCCTGTCGGCAATACGTTCACGTTGCCCAGATCTTCACAATAATCTTCCGGATAGCTATCCCATTCCGTAGTATCAAAGCTACTGTTCGGATGGATGACGGCCGCTTTTCTATACAGGCTTTTCGCCGATGCATAATCCGCGACGGCAGCCGAATTGCCTAATCGGTCTACGGTAGTATTATTGTAGCCCAGCTCCATGGCCAGTTTGCCATCAAAGCGCATGGGAGTAGCGTTGGAAAGTATATCTGCACTGTCGTTGCTGAAACAGCTGAGTTGAGCGAGCGGGTTAAGGATGACCAGTTTTCTACCCTGTGACAAGGCACCCTCCAGCTGGAGCTTATTGGAAGACCAATACAGGGCACCGGTGCTTTGATTGACCTGGCGGATATTGATATAGTAATCACGTAGATCAACTTCGTGACCGGTATTATTGCTGAGCTCAATGGCTTTATTCTGACCGGAACCGACAATAAGTTTGGAAATAAATAAATCCCTGCTAAAAGTATCTGCACTTAAAGTAGTTACAGCAGATAATGCCGTAAAAGGACTTTTCACATAAGCTTGGGAATAACTCCTGACTTTGATATCATAACTGGTGGCCGGCTCCAGGTGGTGAAAGGTAAAGGTTTCATTATGGGTGGTGCCGACTTTCACATCATTTAAGAATACCTCGAAGCCTAAAATCCCGGGATCTTGTAGGTAAGGCCAGCTCACGCTTATGTAACGGGCGCCCCTATCGATCACATCTACCTGGAAAGGCTGGTCTGGGACGGTGGTACCTGTTGGCAGGTTGCCCCAAATGGCCTGTGCATATTGCGGGTTATCCACGAAGGGGTTCCGGTTACCCTGTATGGTGTATATACTGTTGTTCCGGTCGATCTCTTTCTGGCTCACCGGGTCTTGCTGGTGCCACTGTAAGAGCAACGAAATATACCAGGGCTTAAAGGCCCGCTCGCTCAGGCTGTCTATAGGGTTCCGCACATTGGCGTATTGAAAATAGGGCAGCAGGTTTTCGTACCTTATGGCTACATACATCAACATCCGGGCGATATCCCCTTTAAATTCATCTATCGGTTCTGTAACGGTATTGGTATAGCCGGGCATATCTGCCGGGCCGACCCTGGTACCATTAAGCGAGGTAAATGCAGGATTACTGCCTACTTTGCCGAATGGAAAATTACTTCTCCTCTGGTTGACCCTTGCATCTGTCGGAACGATAAAATGCAGGTCGGAGTACATGGGGTAATTGCTGTTGAAAAAGCTCTGGGAATAAATGTGTTCCCTATTCCAGCCTTCGCCCTCATTGCTCGCACCGGCAATCAGGCTATTGTTATTGTACCAATAATTATAGGGGTCGGCGGCAGCAGGGTTTTCGGAATAAATATCCAAAACGCTGCTATCACCCTCATAATAAAGATCTCTGTCTGTCTGTTCATAATAAGCAGGAAGATCGCCGTAATTCCAGCTGGTAGTTTTCGCGGAAACGATTTCGCAGAGTTTGGCTTTCAGGTGATATCCCTGTAGGTTTTGCGTTCCGTCGTAGTACCCTGCCGGCGCCTGGGCAATTGCGCTCAAGCCTGGGAAAAGGAACAGGAAGCCCAATTGTAGCATATATTTTGACCGTTTCATACTTAATTGATTAAGGCGTTCAAAGTTACAATTTGAATATTAAATAAAAGTTATCTGCAGCCGGGGTGTGCCCGGAAAATAAAAAGACTGCAACGGTGTGCAGTCTTTTTTGGGGATAGGATTGCGGCGTTTATTGCGCCATCATATAGATTACTTTATCTTTCTTGCCTATGAAGTACATCAGCGATAGCTGTACCCCTGTGGACCGGTATAAGTTGGTCGATAATTCGGAGGTCGATTTAAGGTTATTCCAAAGGTTTTGGTTGACGCGGAGGTCCAGGCTCAGGTTTTTGGAGAAATCGTAGGCCGCTCCGAGGGTGAAGCCCATACCGTACCTGGCTTTAAAGTCATTGGCAACGATAGTGCCGTTTGTGGCCGCGAATGGCTTCAGGCCACTGACCATTGTTGCTTCCCCGCTTAGTTCTGCCATTTTATTGGTGTACTTGGTACCCATCATGTAGCTACCGTATATCCCTCCCATAACGGACAGTTTACTGAGCTGGTAACGCATGGTTATTGGCAATTCCAGGTAGGTGCTCTGTTGCAGGTAATAAGTGTTCGTGAACTTTTGTTCCAAGGCATTGTAAACCGGCTCGGGACCACTCCTGTCTATACTCTGCTGGCTGTAGGTCTGGTAATTTTCTGTCAAAGAGCTATTATTATAGCTATTGTGTAAATATCTCAATTCCGCACCCAGCGTATATCTTTCTTTAAATTCGTAGTAGCCGCCCAGGCCAAGATGAAAGCCTGATTGAAGCGGTTGACTGAACATGACTTGTCCGCCCAGGCTTGCCCCGAAATAGAAAGGTTTGTCCTTATTCAGGTAAGTGCTCATCATATCGTAGAATCGGGCGGCGAAACTCTTGCGCTCAATCGTATTGACCGTTTTTACTTTGTAGTTTTCTAAAGGTACCAAATTGGCAAAGCCGGCGCCATTAGTTACATTGCCGGCGATACTGTTACCGGAAGCGCTGGTAGCACCAAGCATATTCAAATCAACTTTCGGTGCATTGGAAGCGATCGCAAGCAGGGAGAGCTTTTCCTGATCAGAAAGGGCAACCAGTTGTGTTCTCACATAGTTTCTCTGCCTGATGGTATCAATTTGTTGTACCAGACGATTATCCGCTGTCGTTTTCTGGTTTACAGTACGGGTAAATTCGGTTACCGGTATTTTTACTTCTTTTTTCCATTCGTCCTGGTCCTTCTCCACGACGAATTTATTGTTATTGGTCTTATCGTGTACCACTGCTTCGTATGCAGCATCCTGGGCGGCTACCGGTGCAAATTGCTGCCGGTCGATCTTAGCCAGGGCCAGCTCAGCGGTTGTACCGACATTCGCCGGGGAGGAAGAAGTGATAGGGTTTGGAATAGATTTATGCTGTATTTCCGCGGCTATAACCGCGTCCTGTTTGGTTGTATTTTTCGCTGCGGCCAACCTCGCTTTATTGAAACGAGTACCTGGATTTGCTTTGTTTTCGTTTTGAGTGGTGACAGATGCGGCCACCTGCGAACGGTTGCCGTTTATTACTTTTGCCTGACTATTGGCGACCGGTTGCGCAGCATGCTGCGTTGCAGTTTTGTTGCCTTTAGATAGGGTAAGGATTGCTGTAGAGGAGGAGGCAGCATCATTTTGGTTACCGGTATCATCATTTCCCGGGGCAGCAGGAGTTTGTTCTGTGTCCCTTGTGATCGTGCTGGTTCCGGTAGTAGCCGATAAGAGCTCTTGCGTGTTATTGCCGGCAATAACACGGTTATCCTTATTCAGCAATTGCTGGTGCTGGAGGCTGAGGGCACTCACGCCCATACCTACAGTCAATAAGGCAAATACTGCATATAAGCCATAACGTCTGCTTCCGGCCGCACCTCCCGTTGTTGCCGATTTCTCAAGCAGCTCCTGCATATTTCTCCAGGCGCCGGGCGGGATTCTTTCTTCCCTCTCCGGCTTCCCCTTAAACAGGTCGTCTATTTTTATAAAATCTTTATCGCTCACTATCCTGACAATTACTTTTTAAGATGTAACTCTAATTTTTCAATTTTTTGTTTCAGGGTTTTCCGTGCCTCTGAAAGGTACCATTTTGAAGTACCCTCACTGATGCCCAGGGTTTTTGAAATATCTTTATGTGACTGATCGTCAAAAACATACATATTAAATACAATCCTTGCCGTCTCCGGTAATTCATAGACCAGTTTCATCAAGTCATCATAATATAGACTGCTGGCCGCATCCCGCATTACAAATTCGTCTTTCTCTACCAATAAAATATTTTCGGAATACTTGACCTGGGTTTTAGCATAGTCGGAGACTGCATGGAAGATGATTTTACGCAGCCAGCCTTCAAAAGAACCTTTAAAACCGTAATTATCTATTTTTTGAAACGCCCGCAGAAACCCGTTGTTTAATATCTCTTCAGCTAATTCATGAGCGGGGAAATAACGACGAACCATACCCATCATTCGTGGGTAAAACAGCTCGTATAGCTTACCTTGAGCGCCCCTTTCGTTGCGCGCGCAGCCAGATATTAACGCTTCTAGTTCGCTTGTCCCTGTCAAAATATTAGTATATGCCAAAGCAAATGACAATCTGATCTTATTTTAAAAATTATTGCATTTAATTTAAGAAGACTGCGGTTTTGATAAAAAGGTTGGTTACCGCACACAAAATTAGCGGATTTTAATTTTAAGAAAATTTTTCCTGCTTCGGCAAGGTAAAAAACCGTTTGCTGCATTTGACCCTTGGATGATTCGTAAAAAATTCCGGCTGAATTGTTGGAAAAATAAAAACTAACCATTTACTTTGTATTTCAAAGCACTTTTTATGACACATCATAAAGAAGAATCCCTGCAGGTATTGGCAGACATCAAAAGCATCATGGACCGTTCCAGCAGGGTATTGTCCCTGAGTGGCTGGAGTGGGATCTGGGCGGGTTTTGTCGCTTTGGTGGCTACCGGTATTGCTTACCGGAGCTATTTGGATGTGTCGGGTCCAGCAGAACTGTCAATGAAAGCTTTGATGAACGAGCTCGTGCTCCTGGCTTTACTTACCCTC
>CAXYKQ010000168.1:0-7131 GCA_964277835.1 uncultured Edaphocola sp.
CCTAAAAGGTACAGTACCCCCAAAGCAAAGGCAATATCGGTGGCCATCGGGATGCCCCATCCGCTGTTTACTTCTCCTGTTGGGTTAAAGATAAAATAAATCAGGGCGGGTACGAGCATGCCCCCTACGGCTGCGAAAATAGGGAGCATGGCTTTACGGGGATTGGATAATTCCCCGGCTACAATTTCCCGCTTTAATTCGAGACCGACCACAAAAAAGAAAATGGCCATAAGCCCGTCATTGATCCAGTGATGTATGCTATAGTTGAAATAACTGTTACCATCAAATTGGAAACCTAACTTATGCTCGAAGAAGTGATGATAGGCATTACTTAATGGAGAGTTGGCCAGTATAAGTGCTATAAGTACACTGATACCCAGCACAAGGCCTCCTGATTTCTCCTGCCTGACAAAGCTTTGAATAGGTTTCACTACTTTATCTATCGGATAAATTTTTTGATCATTCATCTGCGGGTAAATTGTAAATAAGCTACAAAAATAGACTTTTATCTGTTTGGAATTTTTAATAAACCCTATGCTATATGTGAACTGAAACTTATTTAACCGGGAGTTTACTTTTTGGGTTTTGGACTACGTAAACAGCTTTAAGCGGCGCTTGAATTAAGGTTACTTTTTATGCATCAATCATCCGACATGGAAGCTATAGTATTGGTGCGCCATAAAGTCTTCAATGCCTTTTGAGTACATAGCTATAGGTAAAGGCAATTTTTTTGTCCTCCAGGTCCCAGGTCGCAATTTCCCGGCTCACCAGGGCGCCATGTTTTTTACTGATATCTCTTAATGCATTGCCTGCTGATTGACGTAAGTAGTCACTATCACTTGCTTTATGCCTGCTGATAAGGCTTATGGCCACTTCCGGGTGCGTCTTAAAATAAGGTCGTCCTGTCCAGATGCGTAAGCCTTCGGTAACGGCCCTGCATACATGGGCATGCTCATCATCCAGCCATGATTGGATCACCGGTAATGAATTTTCATAACCCTTATCTTTACAATATTGATCAAATGCTTTCGCAACAACTTCCTGCACTTGCCAGCTTTCATCCTTACGGGCAGTATTTTTTAATAAAGACAATACGGAGGGATCTTTAGCCGCAATGAATCCCAGGATGAAGACGCCACAGCAACGAAGCTGGTACCACTCACTCTGCAGCAGATCCATTGCGATTGTTTTTGAGGCAGCTAAGGTTTGGCTATCAACTATTTTTTGAGCTTCCTGTTCAAAGGGTTTAAACCCATGTGTCACGGCAGTCAATTTCTTTACAAGTGTATTCATCATTCTTTATTTTATTGATGCAAACTAAAACTACAACTAATACGATAATGAGTTGCAGAAAATCCGGCTTAAGTGCTTGCCTGGATCATACAATATGCCGATACCCACCATACGGTACAATGACAAAGCTCCCGAGATGAGTACCAGGCCCAAATAAGTAAAGTCTAAATCATTCTCGAACTATTTTTATTGTGCCTCAACCTTTTATATTTCGTTCTTGTCATCATATTGTTAAAGCCTTCCCCAGCTTGTCTTTTGTTCACTCAAAACAATACTTTTGCGCCAACCTTTAACTACTACAATACTGTGAAGAAAACAGGTGCAACAAAGACCAATGCAGAAGAGGTTTAGTTGCATCTTCTTTTTAAAGCGATTTGCTTCAGCCTGCTGATTTACAAATAGTCCCCGAGAGCTTTCAGTCCCTCTTCCAGTTGCGCTTCAGAGAGAGCCGCATAGCCTAGCCTTAAACCATTTGCTGTTTGTTTAAAGCTATAAGCTTCAGGATTCAGGATACGAATTCCTTTTTGTAGCAAATGTTCCTGCAGTATTTGCCAGTTCGCCTGCTGCTTAGGCCTGAGCCAAAAGGCCAGCCCTCCTTCGGGGAGGTCAAAACTTGCTTTTGTTGCCAGGTGCTTTTCGAGTAAACCTGCTACTATATCCCGTTTCCTTTTATAGTATTGATTTGCCTTTTTGAGGTGCCGTTTTATGGTGCCGTCCTGGATTAGCTGCAACACGGCCTGCTCCATAATCGAATCGCCCTGTACATCAATGATCCTGCGGAGGTCCGCAATGCGCTTCAGAAATCCGGGGTCTTTGCTGGCGAGGTAACCGATCCGCAGAGCGGGGGCCACTACTTTACTCATCGTTCCGATATAAACATAATGTTTTAATTCCGGGTAACTGGACAAAGGCAATACCGGCCGGTACCCGAAGTGAAACTCATTATCGTAATCATCTTCGATAATAGTAAAGCCATATTCATTGGACAGACGGATGAGCTCCAGCCTTCTTTGCAGGCTTAGGGTTACTGTAGTAGGGTACTGGTGATGGGGTGTCGTATAGATCGCCTTGATGCCGGGATACTGGCTGAGCCATTGCTGCACCTCTTCGGTGATTAAGCCATTCCGGTCGGTATTAACCGGTAATAAAGTCGCCCCGGCGTGCTCAAATGCCTGCCAGGCCGGCTGGTACCCCGGGCTTTCGACCAATACATAATCTCCTTGTTGCAGCAGGCAATGTGCGGCGAGGTACATAGCCATTTGGCTGCCTCGGGTTATGAAAAGTTGCTGCTCATCCAGCTGCATCCCTCTTTGGTGATTCAACATCTGAACTATTGCATTGCGGAAGGAAGCATCTCCTTTTTCATCGCCATAGCCCATCATCTGCCACCGCGCCTTGCGGTTGAAGATCTGTCGGTAGGCCCTTGCCAGTTCGCCTATCGGTGCGACCTTGCTATCGGGCGATCCATCGTCAAAATTGATGTAGGGAGCAATTTTTTGTTGTTCTGTGGCAATTGCGGACGTCGCTGCCTGTTTATCCGGCGGTAATGCCGGCATTACATCAGCTACAAAAGTGCCCCGCCTTTCTTTGCTGATCAGCCACTCTTCATTCAGTAGTACATTCAAGGCCTCGACGACCGTATTCCGGTTGAGTTGTAAGTCGCGGGCCAGGATACGGCTTCCCGGCAGCGCAGTACCACTTTTCAGGCGGCCGTTTTGTATGTCGGCAATGATAGCATCGGCAATCTGGAGGTAAATGGCTTGCTCACTCGCCGGGTTTAATTGTATTTCTAATTTCCATGGTCTTAACATCTGGACTACTTGTTTATATAAAAACTGTATCAGTTTAATGGTCCAAAGGTAAGGTACTTTTGCCGGGCAATGCTGCAATAAACGAAAAAAATTTACTTATGTCACAATCAACAAAAACTGTTTCGGACACGACACAACAGCCCTTAAGCTCCAAAGACTTTCACCGGACCTTCTCCCGCCCGGAATATGTTCCGCCCTCCCATTTGATCCATAGAGATGTGGAAAAAGCAGGAATGCACGACCAGTTTTCTAATGAAAGAAAACACCCTGTATTTTTCGTGGACCTGCCTACACGGAATGTAAGTATGACCATAGGCGGTTTATTACCTGGTCAGCTTACCAACAGGCACCGGCATACTTATGAAACTGTACTGTATGTCATAGAAGGCAAGGGCTGGACTGAAGTTGAGCAAGAAAGGGTGGAGTGGAAAGCAGGCGATGCCGTATATATTCCCTCCTGGGCATGGCACAGGCATCAAAACACCAGCGAAAAGGAGCCTGCAAAATATATTGCCTGCGAAAATGCACCCCAGCTCCAGCATTTGGGCGTGGCATTGCGGGAAGAAGAAGGCCGCGACCTGTAACCTTAAAGTATTTTTTTAGACCATTTCAAAAATCAAACAGACATGAAAAATATTCCGTTAAAAGGTCTTATCGCTTATCCTGTTACGCCTTTCGATGCGCGGGAAAAAGTGGACATCCCTTTATTTAAAAGACAGATAGAACGCCTGGTCGTTTCCGGAGCGGATGGTATTGCTCCTTTAGGGAGTACGGGAGTATTGCCTTACTTGTCAGATGAAGAGAAAGAAGCTGTAGCTGAGGCCGCAATACAGCAAGTAGCGGGGCGGGTGCCCACACTGCTGGGCGTATCCAACCTGACGACCGAGCGTACCCTACATCATGCCCGGTTTGCAGAAGCGGCCGGAGCTACGGCGCTTATGATCATTCCTATGAGCTACTGGAAACTAAGCGATGAAGAAATATTCCGGCATTACGATAAAGTCGCTGCTGCGGTAGCTATTCCCATTATGGCTTACAATAACCCGGCCACCAGCGGAATCGATATGTCGCCAGCGCTCCTGAAACGTTTGCTGGAAATACCGAATATCACGATGATCAAAGAAAGCACCGGGGATGTGCAAAGGATGCATCACCTTCGTAAAGCGTTGGGAGAAGAGGTTGCCTTTTACAATGGGGCAAACCCCCTGGCCCTGGCTGCGCTTGCATCGGGTGCAACAGGCTGGTGTACGGCAGCGCCTAACCTCATTCCTGAGCTGAATATTGCTTTATATAAGGCAATTCAGGCCAATGACCTCGCTAAAGCACGAAACATTTTCTACCGGCAATTTGAATTGCTGCAGTTCATTGTTGCAAAAGGCTTACCCCGTGCCGTACAGGCCGGTTTGAATATACTGGGCGAAGAGGGCGGATATCTGCGCAGTCCTTTACTTCCGTTAAACGCGCAGGAGACTAAGGAACTGGAATATATCCTAAGCGCTATGAATAGTTTTGTTCCCCCGGGCCAGCCATTTATTGCTTAACGGTATTAGCTGGCCAAATGCCTTTAAAATTAATTTTACCTTGCAATAAGGTAATCAGGAATAAATAGGAAACGCATGTCAAAAAGCAGTTTTTTATCATGCAGGCTGCCCGGTTCGTGTAAATGCCGGACAGGCTATTATCAATCTCAGCAGTAAAACCGGTGCCGGCATTGGTAAAGCCCGTGGGCGAAGTGCTGCACCTTAACTTTGGTACGGCTATTGAAGATTTAATGTAAAGAGTGATCCGGGGAAGCGAGCTACTTCCCTGGATTTTTTATGGGGCACCTCCATGCTGTATAGAAGCGGTTCTGCGGCCCATACAGTCGGCTTGCAGGAACGCTGCAAAGGCCGCGAGTCACAGGTTGCCGCATTTACTGCCCGACTAAAATGCATTAATGTGCCGCATATTCCCTGGAAAAATAGCGAAAACAGGTTTGTGAATTAAGGTGCTGCCTGGATCGCCACCTTAATTACGCGTCCATAAATTCAAATGAAACCGTATAGGGAATACAACTAAATTTTTTATCACTAAAAAAATAGTTGTATTTGTAAAAAGTTCGCCTATCTTTGTATCACTAAGTATTTAGTTATATTTATTGCTTGCTGTTGGTATACAGCTCAAAACAGTTGGAAATGAAAATTCAATCCTTAACAAAAGCAGAAGAACAGGTGATGCAATACCTCTGGAAACTTCGTAAGGGGTTTCTTAAAGATATCCTGGAAAAATTTCCCGAGCCTAGGCCACATACCAATACAGTATCAACCATACTGAAGGTATTAAAAGAAAAGGATTTTGTCGACTACACCATATTCGGGAGGCAGCATGAATATTTCCCGCTCATTTCGAAAGAGCAATACAGTGGTAAATCCATGAAGAGCCTGGTCAAGAACTATTTTTCCGGCTCTTACACCAATGCGGTTTCTTTTTTGGTAGCGAAAAATGAAATGAGCGTGGAGGACCTGGAAATGTTATTGAACGAACTTAAAAAGAAAGACTAATGGAAGCGGTATTTGTCTATTTAGGAAAAATGATCCTGACCTCGGGACTTATGTTCGGCTATTATCACTTATTGCTGAAAGATAAAACCTTTCATCATTACAACCGGTTTTACCTTTTGGCTACCCTGGTCATTTCCTTGCTTTTACCTTTATTGAAAATAGGTTATTTTACGCTGCCGGTAACTCATGACGTTTATTTATTGCTCAATAAACTGCAACCGGTAAGTAAGCCGGTAGCTCATGAGGCCCTGCCAGCTCCTGGCATGCTTATATTGGCTGTAGCTTTGATCTCTGTACTCCTTACCGCCCGGTTTGTTTACGGGATCTTTAAAATCCTGAAACTTAAAAGTCGCTATCCCCTCGAACAATTTGAAGGTCTGAATTTCTACCGGACGGATCTGGCTAGCGCTCCTTTCTCCTATTTCAGGAATCTTTTCTGGAGAAATAACATCCCTTTGCATTCCGATCTCGGCAAGCAGATCATGAAACACGAAATGGCCCATGTCGAGCAGAAGCATACCTATGATAAAATAATGGTGGAAACGATAAGAGCTGTTTTCTGGTTCAACCCTTTCTTTCATTTAATAAAAAAAGAAGTACACCTCATACACGAATACCTGGCAGATCATAAAGCCATTAAAAAGTCGGACACCAAAGCATTTGCGCAGATGCTCCTGGCCAGCCACTTTTCGGGGAACACTTTAGCAGCTGCCAGCCCTTTGTTGAATGCTCATCTCAAAAAAAGATTACAAATGATTCAAACCTCGAAAACCAAATTCAGTTATGTGCGCAAAATGCTCGCCTTACCCTTATTGTTCACCATCGCCTTTGCCTGCGCGGTACACGCCCGGAACAGCGAAATAAAAGTTACTAATAATCAAATAGAGCGGGCGGTAAATCAAATTGAAAATACGGGCATTACTACTACAATTACTACGACTAAAACTACCTCTACCACAGAAACAGATACCTTTACAAATACGCAAGAGAGCCAGGCGCTAAAGCAAAGTGAACCTGAAATCGGGGGACTGGAGCAACAGGTCGGGCAGACAGAGCAAAGCCTGGAAACACTTGATCCGGCTTTTGCGGAAGCTTCGGTAAAATTTGACCAGCTAGCTGCGCTGAGCGAAAGAATAAGTGGCCTGGTCGATAATGAAGATTTTAAAAAAGCGGCGCGGGCGATCCATGAGCGGTCAATTGCCGGATTAGGCATAGGAGAACTGGACCGTATGAACTTGAAACTAACGAACTCAATAGAAGTGGAAGTATTGGAAAAAGCCAACATCGCGATCCAGGATGCTGTCGCAGCAAAGGTTGAAGCAAAATTAATGCAGGAAGAAGCTGCCCGCGCAAAAGCAGAAGGCGCAGCCGCGTTGCAAGAAGCTAACATTGCTATAAAGGAAGCCGCATCAGCCAGGGCAGCAACTGCGTTAAAGCACCGGGAGGCGGCTCGGGCAAAAGCGAAGGCAGCTATAGCCCGGGAAGAA
>CAXYKQ010000169.1:0-11242 GCA_964277835.1 uncultured Edaphocola sp.
GCCGGCAACTACTGCCCCGGGCTTATACCGGTTGCGCTAATGGTAGGAAATGTAGGCACCAACGATATCAATACATTACAGATCAACTGGAGATTGAATGGTGTATTACAAGCGCCGGTGACCTATACCGGTACCCTGGTGCCTATAGGCAGCAGTTCCGGTCAGAGCTTTGATACCGTATCGCTGGGCACGGCCAACCTGCTTCCGGGTAATAACCAGCTTGTAGCCTGGACCTCTTTACCAAACGGGGTCGCAGACAGTCAGCCGGTAAATGATACCGCAACAACCGTTGCCGTACCGGCAACATTTGCGACCACTGCCGATATAGACACTATTTGTGCCAACCAGACCTCAATCGTCTCCTTAACGCCGGGTAGTGGCTACACCGAAGGCGCGCTGGAATGGGAATATTCCATTGACGGTATCAACTGGCAGATTATTCCGAACTCTGACACGGTACATTACAGTGTCACCAATATTGCAACGGCTACACAATACAGGGCAAGAATACTGACTGGCGGCAACAACTGTGTGTCACCGGCGGTAACCGTAAATGTAAACTATGTAGCGCCACCTGTAGTAGTGCATGATGAAAGTTGCGCGCCGGCCGCGCTCACCATTGCGGCAACGGCGAGCAGCGGGAACACTTTAAAATGGTATGAAGACCTTACGACCAATACTGTTTTAAGTACCAATAGCAGTATCACCACACCGATACTTTACGCCACTAAAACCTATTATGCCGTGTCGGTAAATGCCGAGGGTTGCGAGAGCGTCAGAACACCTGTCAATGCAACCATCCATATCCTGCCACCGGTTGACCTGGGCAATGACCTGGACACCTGCACTTTTGCAGCGGCCAGCGTAGTCCTGGACCCCGGCCAGCAACATCCCGGAGCCACCTTCCTGTGGGATGATAACAGTTCCGCTGCGACAAGAAATATAACGCAATCCGGCACATACCACGTAACGGTAACCGATACCAATTCTTGCTTTAAATCAGATACCATAACGATCAATATAAGCCCGAAACCCGTTATATACCTGGATACCAATGATACCACTTTCTGTTCCGGCGACAGCAAATTGCTGGATGCAGGACCTGATGGAGAAAACGGCGGAGCCTATTACTGGAGTAACGGCGCGCAAACCAGGACCATTACAGCCACTTCAGGTGGTACCTATATCGTTTTCGTCACCTCGGCAGCCGGTTGTAGCAGCTCAGACACGATAACGCTTACCGAAGGCGGGCAAGCCCCCATGATCAACGGGATCAACACAGTGGCCCTAACGACCAATACATTCAGTTTTGCCGCCATTAATCCCCAGAATGTAATCAGCTACGAATGGAATTTCGGAGACGGATCTACCTCCGCCTTAGCTAGTCCGCAGCATACTTACGCCGGCAATGGCAATTTCCTGGTCACGCTGAAAACAACAAGTTCCTGCGCCGATCGTATTGATAGTGCTTATGTGAACATAATCGGTGTCGGTATCGGGGAAACAGGCCTCTTGAAGGAGCTCAGCATCTACCCCAACCCCAACTATAATGGCGTACTGAACATTGATGCCGGCCCGGATATAATTATAGAAAGTGTAACACTGATGAATGTTTTGGGGCAAACAGTCGCTACAGAGCGCAAATTTATCAGCGGGAAAAGGACGCAACAAATAAATTTGCCGGAACAGCTATCCGCCGGGATTTATCACTTAAGAATAGAGACCGACAAAGGCATTCTGACCCGGAAAATAGAAGTTAGGAAATAAGCTAAAATTATTTGACACAAAACGGCGCTCCGGCCCTGTAAGGCGATGGATCAGCAGGCGTGAAAAGTTCACAAGAATTAATGCCTGATAATAATTAAACAGCTAAAAGATGAAATTACCCGGAAGCCGATGAACTGTAGGCGGTCCGCTTCCATGTTTCTTCTACGAGACGGGAGCCCGATCGATAACATTAAGATAGTAATAGCCTGCCACCTTAGAGGTCCATTTATCTCGAAAGTGGCAGGTTACTACTTAAATAGCCCTGACCAGTTTTGACCTCCTTAACTCCCGGTTATTACAAATCAATTCCTCACATCCGGTTATCAATAAAAACGGATTTATCATAATAACATAATTAAGCGACAGCTCAACATAAATCAATCATTTTAACTTTTCATTTAAATATACCAAAAATTTTAACTAAATTTAATCTCTAAAAAAAACAGAAAATTCAGTTTAAATAAACTACTCAACAAAATTTATAAAAACAAAACACTAAAAAATTAGCTGTTGAGTTCAATTGTAAGCGAAACCCAGGGGAAGCCGAAAACCATTTCAGAGTAGGCAAAAAACTTGATAAACCATGATAAACTTTCACAAAACAAACAACAGATGCTTTAAACCATCTCTAAAATTACACCTCAGGTTGTATGGTTTAATAGCCATTATGCTATCGTTTCAGAGCTTACAGGCACAAACATATTGTACCACTACGGTAGGCACGAACGGGAATATCTACTACATGGATTCTGTAAAAACCACCGGCGGTACCACCAATATCAATCACCTCAACGTCAACCCGCTTGTCGTTAACGGCAATGGTTACACAGACCAAACCGTCCAGGTAGTGTCTGCCTTACAAGGATCGAGTTTTCAGTTGATTTTACACGGAAGACAATTATTTGCGTATCACTGGAATGTATTTATAGACTGGAACCAGAATGGCATCCTGAACGACCCGGGGGAAGTTGTTTACAGTTATCTTACCGGCACCCAGATACAAACGACAACCGTTACCGTTAATGTACCGCTTACGGCAACTCCGGGAAACAACCGGATGCGGGTGGGTATGTATCGAATTTCTACTACGACAGACCCCTGTAATACCAACACATCGGTAATGGGCTATATCACCGACTTTACGGTGAACGTGCTTCCACTCACCCCTTGTACTAATCCTGCTGCCGGCGGAACCGCCACCGTAACGCCTGCCGGCCAGGCTTGCCCGGGTGTACCGGTAACACTGGGGCTGTCCGGTGTCGTCCTGGCGGGAAACCAGACTTATGAATGGGAAAGTTCGCCCAACAATACCACTTATACCAGTAAAGGACCGGCTACTACCAGCCCCAATACAACAGTAACACCGGCTGCCACAACCTGGTACCGGTGCAAAGTGGTCTGTTCAGGCGGTACTCCCGCCTACTCTACTCCGGTACAGGTGACTGTAGCAACGCCATTGAACGGCGTCTACACCATTAATAATGCAAACCCGACCGGCGGCACCAACTTCGCCAACTTTACCGATGCTGTTAACCGGCTCAATTGCGCGGGTGTTTCCGGCCAGGTCACCTTTAATGTCAGTCCCACTACTCCTTACGTGGAGACCCTTAATTTAGGCATCATACCGGGCGTCAGCCAGGCAAACCGTGTGCGTTTCAACGGTAACGGCGCCACTGTCCAGTTTACCAATACTACTTCTGCCCGCCAGCTACTGACGCTTAACGGATCTAAATATGTGACCATTGACAGTATTAAATTCAAAGCACTCGACGCGACATTCGGCTGGGGTGCACGCATTGCAGGCGGCGCAGCTTATGATACGATCACGAGGTGCCAGTTCGACTTAAGTGCGGTGACCAGTACTGCTGCCGCGAATGTGAACGGCATCCTTTTTACCGCGGCCAGCGACGCAACAACAACGTCTGGAGTGAATGGCAAGAACATATACATTGCCAATAATCATATTAAAGGCGCGACGGCGGCCGGCGGCTTAAATTTCGGGATCGGGATTGCAGCCGGGGGCAGTGATTCTAATATTATAAAAAACAACCTGATTGAAAACTACTATAATGCCGGTATTTATGTTTCTACCGCTAAAGCCACTATCATTGAAGGTAATGAGATCCACAGGGCCAACAAAACTGCAGGCATCGTAGCTGCAGAAGGCATCAGCACCGTCACCGGGGATATGTCCGGGTCTAAAATCACCGGTAACAAAATACACAGTCCCGGCGGTACTGCCGGTGCGACTACGGTATTCAGGGGTTTGTCGCTCCTGGGTGATGGTACTGCAGCTAATCCTGTACTGGTCGCCAATAATGTAATTTACAAAATTAACCAGGGGGGTGCTTCTTCCGGTATTTATGTCAGTGCAGGACTTTACAACCTGATTTATCACAACACCGTATCTTTCGACCAGGTACTGACCGGCACCGCGGCCAATTACGGTATTTATGCTACCGGCACCAATACCGGCACTCACGTGATCAATAACCTGGTCAGCATAACCGCAGGTACAGGCGGCATTAAGTATGGTTTTTACTACAATACAGCGGCCAGCGCAAACAATGTTCAAAAGAACAACTTCTATATAAACACTACACAGGCCGGCGTCCAAAACTATGGCTATTATACTACAGCTTATCTGACACAGGCGGCATTCCAGGCGGCTTACCCGGCATTGGAAACAGGTTCCCCGGCGGTTGACCCCCAATTTGCCTCGCTGGCTACCGGGAACCTGAGACCGGGAAACCCCCTGTTATTTACTGCAGGCAATGACTTGTCAGCAACGGTTCCTAACGACATTAACAATACACCCCGGACAACTACACCTACTATAGGCGCTTATGAACATGTGGTCATCACCATGAACAATGCACAGACTCAGGCGATACTCAACCCTACAGGAAATATTTGCGCGACCACTACCCCGGTGGAGGTGATTATAAAAAATGCCGGTGCGAACAACATCAATAACATGATCGTCAACTGGAGTTTGAATGGAGTAACGCAAACAGCTACTAACTATACGGCGACGCTGGTGCCGGCAAGCTCAGGTACCGGGCAAAATTCCGACACGATTGTCATTGGCAATGCCAACCTGATTGCCGGCGCCAATACGATTAAAGTATGGACTTCCCTACCCAACGGAGTAGCCGATTCAGACAACACAAACGACACTTTACAGGTAATTATTAACACGGTTAATTTCACCATATCCCCCGCCAGCGCCATCACCTGCGCCACCGGGTCCACGACCCTGAGCCTTAGCCCGGCAACAGGATATAACCCCGGCAACATTCAATGGGAGCAATCCACCGACGGCGGCAATACCTGGACAGCCATTACCGGGGCGAATGCCGTAACCTATATCGTTACCGGCATTACAACCAATCGACTGTACCGCGTAAAAGTGACCAATAACACCTCCGTTTGTTACACTAACACGGCTACCTTAACAGTGCAAGAGGCAGTGATCACGGGTACAACGCCCGGATCCAGGTGCGGCACCGGCCCGGTGACACTATCGGCAACCGGAACAGGAACGTCCTATAAGTGGTACACAACAGCAACGGGGGGCACAGCAATATTTACCGGTAGCCCCTTTAATACACCGAGTATCAGTGCCAGCACTACTTACTATGTAAGCGCGGTCAATTCCGGTGGCTGCGAAAGTAACAGGACCGCGGTTTTAGCTACTGTCAACCCGCTACCGCAGGTCAACCTGGGCGTAGACCGGGTAATCTGTCCGGGTGCCTCCACTACGCTGAACGGAACTTCCGGTACCAGTGGCGTCACTTATTTGTGGAACACGAATGCGACTACACCCGTCATAACGGTGAACACACCCGGCACTTACTCTATAGCTGTCAATAACGGGACTTGTATTGCCAGGGATACGATAATCGTCAACCCGGCACCGGTGCCCGTGGCGACTTTACCCGATACGTTGAGCATTTGCGAAGGGCAAACCGCCACCCTGGATGCGGGTAACACGGGTAGCAGTTATTTATGGAATAATGCGAGTACGAGTCAAACCGTCACGGCAGCCAATGCGGGATTATATACCGTTAAAATCACCAATACCTTTAACTGCTTCATTACAGACAGTGCCCAACTGGTGGTCGTCCCTTTACCGGTAGTAGACCTGGGTGAAGATACTACGATCTGTCAAAATACTACGATCACACTGGATGCACAGAACACAGGGGCAGATTACTTATGGAACACGGGGGCCACTACGCAGACCCTGGACGTAAATCAGGCAGGCATCTACGAAGTCGTAGTAACCAATGCACAGGGATGTGTAAGCAGTGATACAAAAGAGGTCGCCGTTTACGACCAGATCTCTGTGAGCGGGTTTAACTTTATCCCAAGATTTGACCTGGCTCCGGGAAGGGTTGATTTTCACCCGATCGATCCTGTAGCAGTGACTGATTACCACTGGGATTTTGGAGATGGTAACACATCTGACCTGGAAATGCCGAGCCATATCTATGCCAATAACGGCTATTATACCGTAACCCTTCGTGTCGCTAATGATTGTGGCAGCCAGGACACTGCTTTGATGATCAATATTGATCTTGCTGTAGGCGTCACCAGGATAATAAACAGGAACCTGAAGTTCCATGTTTTCCCGGTTCCGGCACGCGAACAGTTCACCGTCGAATCACTTGATCCTAAGGTTAGCATCAGCTCCGTTAGTCTGATGAATATGATAGGCCAGGAAATCATCCACCTAAAGCAAATAAATGCGTTGCAAACCAATATAAGTATTAATAACGTACCTTCCGGGGACTACTTTATCCGGATTGAGACGAATGAGGGTACGCATACCCGCAAAATAAATATTGTCCGCTAAGCAATATGTTTTAGCGTTTTGCAAAAGGGTACTTCTTAAGGGGAGTACCCTTTTTTATTTCAAACAACTTTAACGTAAATAAAGGGTTATTTGGCAAAGGAGATTCTATTAATAAAGATATTGTACCGGGTGCAATATGAATTTTGCACCCGATATGGACATTTGTAAACTAATGTGTATTTTGCAGGGACAAAACTGTAACTTATACCAATAAATAATTCTTTTTATCCCATCTTTCGATGAAAAGAAATAAAAAATTCTATATAAGATGAATTACTATATTCTGCCGCTTGTTGTTAACGATAGAAGGGAGATCAGCTTACCGCTTGTTCACGGTACCAATAATCAGATGCAGCATTATATTGTTGAAGTGCCGGAGAATACCCACTTTAACATCCTTAGCCTGCTGAAGGATGCAGACATCAAATCATTAATTTCTGAAGCCAGGGACCTGGAGATCGGCAGTTTGCAACCAGCTTATACACTTGAAGGAAATAAATTAAGAATTCGTTTCCTGATCCGCGAAAAGCAGGAAGTACCGGTAATCCAGGCGGGTGAAGAGCAGGCGCCACCGGCATTAACTTATGACGACCTGGATGCCTATGTACCTAAGAAAAAAGCGCCCCAAATGTTTTCCGCCCCACAGGTCAGTTCTACAACCGATAATATCGGGACTTTTGGCGGTGCAATTAACTTATTGGCCAACAATTTCAATAATGGTGCCTTCAGTATTCTTGCAGAAGCAAAAGAACAATTTGAACAAATCAACAATGAATCCTTTCCCGACCTGCAGGTAAGTATAGAACTGGATATCAACGGGCAGGTTTATATCGGCGGATGCTTCATCTCATTTGCACACCCCGCTCAATTTCTGGGTCTGGCTTTAGACTTCGGTTCCGAATCGAGCCAGTTGGCAGCCAAACGCTACCAATTCGGCGTGGGTTACCAGGAGAAAAAACCGGAGCATGAAAACCTGTTTAAAAATATCTATTCCTTCCATAAATCAAAAGACTGGATTCCCAGGGAAGACCAATCCCAGTATTACCAGGAAGAGGTCAACACGAACTTCTATAAATCCATTTTCTTCCTGAAAGAAGACCTCAGCGGTGATTATCAGGATATAGAGAAAGAATTATTCATCCAGGACCTGGACGAAAACCTGAAAATGCTGGTGAGCAGCACCAGCAGGGAGCAGGGTTATGCCACACTTACCGAAAAGCGTTACCATCAACTGCCCAATTTAAAGATCACCCATAAATATGTGGATGCATTTGGCGGCCTGAACTTCAACATTACGAAAGAAGGGTATGATGTCAATATCAGCCTGGCAGAGATCAAGAACAAAACTTACAATAGTATCCTTAAAGTAATTATTGAATCCTTCCTGAAAAAAGAATTTATTAAATATTCAGGCGCCCGGCGCAAGATCAGGTTTGTACTACTGGTACCCAATATCTACGATTATAACGATATCAGGAATACGCAATTATTACTCAATAAAATCTTCGGGGATTTTGCCGCGCATGATTATAAAGATAAAATCCTGGCCTGGGAAGTGGTAACGATCTCAGAAAGTGATGCCTCTTTCCTCGGTTATATCAATAAAAACGATGTGCAGATCTATAAGGACAGCGACTACCTGATCATCGATGCGGGTAAAGGCACAACGGATTTCTCTATTATCAGGACTGGCAAAGATAATATTTTCAATATCAAACCGATCTACAGGAACGGCTTTGCAGGGGCGGGCAATATGATCACCTTTGCCATTTTTGAAACCTTGCTGCATTACATCCGTGCCAATGCAGAAAACCAGAATATTGCGTTCAAATACATTAAAGAACAGATTGTGCGGAACCTGAGCGATGCAAACCTGGAGGTGAAGAACCGTTTTTACCGGGAGCTGGAGCGTTTAAAGTATAACTATAATCACAACGCCAGTTACGTCATGAACCAATGGACCAATGCCAAGTCCGGTGACTACTCTTTCCGCAATGTGACGGAATCCGGTTCCGATATCAATACCCTGATCGACCTGCTGAGCCAGATCGAAAATATAAGTGACTTTTACGGCTATATCAAAGAGACCTGCAACCTGATTGCCGAAAGAGCGGTCAGTAATCTAAAGCTGGTGAAAGACAATGCGGAAAATTTCAATTGCCAGGGCATCATCCTTACCGGCCGTGGCTTCCTCTTTAAACTGCTGGAACAAGAGGTACGGGATGCAATTGCCCATAAATTAGGCATCAGCAATACAATCGTACATACCCTGAACGGGAATGAATTGAAAGATGTATGTATCAAAGGGGTATTCAACAATACAGTCAGACTCAACTCCGAGCGGATCGGCTATCCTATACAGATCATCATGCCGGAGCCGGTAGCTAAAACAACAGAGCCGGAGCCGGCCGCCGAAGAAAAGAAACAAAAATTCTCCAACCGGCTACTGAGTATCTTCTTCAATGAACTCAACGATATAGAGACTGCAAAAGCAGTGCTGGAAACCGAACAACACTTAGCCTATAACACATTATCGCGCAGCCAGATCATGATCGGCGCCAAGCGTTTCAAAATAGGCAGCAGCAGCTTGTTCGACAATACCAGTGCCCAGGTTACGGCGGATATTGTATTTACACCACAGGGTTACCTGGTGCGCAAATTAGAAAACGGCGTCGTGAAAAACATCCTGCCACTTACCGAAGTGTTTGATGAGAACAGGACCGAAATGTCTATGGTGATCCCTTCTTTATTTCCCAATCATATTGACGAGCAATACCTGTTCAGTATCAAAAGAGAGGATATAAAGAAAGCGCCTATCATGCCGCCTTCACCGCTTAATAACAGTTCCGTGAACCAGCCGAAGCATAGGGGACCCCAATATTTTTAATGGCAATTATTGACTAATGATACGGCTCCTTTAAAGGGCTATAAATAAAAAAGACAATGAGAAGATTACTTTTGATCCATACCTTTCTTTTACTGGCGATCAACCTGCTGGCCCAGGTAGATCCTAATGCAGGCGCACTTCACATCTCCCAATTTTCCGGCACAGCCGCCCTTATCATAAAGAATGATAAATTACGCGTCCAGAAGGAAGACCAGGTAGACAGTTTTGCCCTTAAAAAAAGTGGGAATAATTATGAGTTGGCCAATCCGCAAGATGTAGATAAGATCTATTCCCTGCTTGATATTACACCTGCCCAGCTGGAGACAGCCTTACGCGACCAGGCAGGCGCCACTCCGACGGTCAAGCTTTTAGATATTACCGCTAAAATGAAAGATCAGAAACTACTGATACAGCCGGGTGCTAACGGCACCGGCGACACGACCCCTGTGGAAGAAGGAGCACAACCGGCGACGGAGGTCGCCAAAGAGACAGGCAACAACTGGCTTATTGCGCTGTTTGCCGGCATAGGGGCTTTAATAGTAGGAATACTGATCGGGCGGGCAACAAAACCTGCAAAGGTCAGAGAATCTACCTTCCAGCCAGAGCCCCCTGCGCAAGAAAGCGTCATCGAAAGCGTGCAACCCGTAAATACCAAACTCGTAGAGCAATTGAAGCAGGAGCTCGCCGCAACCAGGGAGAAATCGAACCTGATCACGGAAAAAACCCAGAAACTCATTGACGGAGACAATGCCTATTATAATGCGGTATTTGAAAAATTAATTCTGCCGCTGCAAACGGCACTGGACAATGGTAATGAAACTGAAGTATCGAAATACGCTCACCTGGCTATGGTCCATTTTTCCAGTATTACCCGCGTAAAGATCCGGAAAAAACAAAACTATGATGAGGCCAACATCCAGCTCATCACCGGTAATCCCAGCTTTACACAAGGTTTCCCGGTGATCAGCCACCAGACACCGATCGATAAAATACCGGCCAATCTCAGGGTGTTGATCAACCTCTTGCAGAAAAACGGTGTAAGCGGCTTAGACGACACCATTATTAAAGGCTATAAACTAAAGGACCTCTAAGATGAAGAAACTCCTCTTCTTTGGCATACCGACGATTGCCATAGTTATCATCAACCTGGTATACGGCAGCGTTATCAGCTGGATGCTCAGCATGGTTATTATAGCCTGCCTTTTGTTTTTCGTAACCAAGCTGGGACTGGAAAATATAATTACCAAAAGGCTACAGGGATTTAAACAGGGAGATGAACGCATCGGGAAAATGATCGCTTTCGACCAGAAATGGAAAAGCCTTCTGAACTTCGGTTTACTGACCCTGGTTTTCCTGTCCGCTGTTTTGGGTGTTTACTTTACCATGTCTCCCAAAGGCAATCATCCCTGGTTTACTAATAACGAATACCACGGACTGAGCAATACCGGCATCGCGTTCCAAAGCGAACTACAGGTCATGCCCCTGCTCGAGGACAGCGCAAACCGCAATGTGGCGATTCAATTTGGCAGATCAGCTGAACAGCAGGCAAACATCAAATTCGTCAATTTTTACCAGCCGGTAATACAAGTTGATGAAGCAAACGGCACCCGGCTCATTAACCGGATTTTTGATGCCAAAATAGACAAAGGTTTTACCGTTAATAATCACCAGAATACGATACAGGTAAGTATAGACGAAAAACAAAATAGTTTTTTCTCAAGAATATT
>CAXYKQ010000170.1:0-4156 GCA_964277835.1 uncultured Edaphocola sp.
CTGGCCTTCTTCTGTATGGACGGTGGCGCTAATAATTGTTTTGTAACCTACAGCAACGCGAGCCTGGTTCCCGGAAGATGGTACCACGTAGCCGCTACCTGGAACGGTACGAACAAAAATTCGATGAAACTCTACCTGGATGGCCGGAGCGTGGGAGCATTAACGATCAATGGCAATCCCGCTACCGGAGTCACCAATGTTACGCCATCATTCAAACTGGGCAGATGGTCAGATGCCAGTGGCCCGCGCTCTTTTAACGGGGCTATGGATGAGGTGAGGATATGGAATACCGAACGCAGCCAGGCAGAGCTACAGGCCAACATGTACCAACCGTTGAGCCTTCCTCAAACGGGTCTGCTTGCTTATTATATGTTTGATAATGGCGCTGCAGTTGCTAATGGCAATAATGCCGGTCGTAATACAGTATACGATTATTCCGGTAATAACCATACCGGTACGATCACCAATTTCACCCTGAATGGTACTACTTCCAACTGGACCGAAAGCTATGCTATGGTTCGCCCGGTACCTACTTCGGCCTCTACTATATATTCTAATGGTTTTACGGCCAACTGGGATGCACCGGCCACCGGGACAGTGGTGAACTACTTATTAGACGTAGCTACGGACAGTTTATTTAATAACAAACTAACCAACTACAATAATCGCAATGTAGGTAATGTGAACAGCTTTAACGTCAACGGCCTGACGAATAACGTGACCTATTACTACCGGGTCACCCCGGTAAAATCAGGAACAGACGGCGTAGCAGGACCTTCGGCCGTGCGTTCGGTAACTACCGCGACTTCCCTGGATGTTACCCTGGTCTCTTTTGACGCGACCGCGCAGGCGCAACAGGTGATACTGGATTGGAAAACTGCCACAGAAAAAGCTACCAGTGCTTTTGAAATTGAGCGCAGCAGTAACGGTGCTGACTTTATTCTGTTAGGCCGCGTAGCGGCTGCGGGCAATGCAACAGAACCAACCAGTTACCACTTTGATGATTTAAAACCGGCAAAAGGCCTGAACCTCTACCGCCTGAAAATGCTGAATGCAGACGGAACCTGGTCTTACTCACCTGTACGTAGCGTAAGCTTCCGGGCAACACTTACGGGCCATGAAGTGTTTCCGGTGCCGGCCAGCGAAAGCCTGACTTTAAGATTGGTGGCTGCTCCGGCTAGCCCACTACACGCTTCCCTTTATGACCTGCACGGAAGAGTGGTCAAACAAATGAACATTAACCAAAAGGAAACCCTGATTGCGATACAGGATATTGCAGTGGGACAATACCTGCTGGTACTCAGCGACGGTTCGAGCTTTAAAGTAGAAAAGTACTAAGAATAATCATTAGTAAATCCGGCGGCCGGGATCTTTTCCCGGCCGCTTTTTGTTTAAAATGATTACTGCCATAATCAGGCGCTAACTCTTGGTTAAGCTTAAGAGCTGCCCCCCGCTCCACCCTTCGACCAGCTCAGGATGGTATAAAGGGAGTGTCCTCCTGAGGTACACGAAAGATGGCCCTCCCCGCTCCACCCTTCGATGAACTCAGGGTTGAAATTGATCTTATTTTTTGTCAGGCGGTGAAAGGTAAATAGCCGCTAATACCTGCATTAAATACGGTTTATAACATCCTGCTCCGCTTTTGCGTTATACTTTTGCCTCCGGGTCTTTGAAAGAAACCGACTGATCCATAATTTCAATCTAAAGATGAGAACAATATTTACGCTTTTACTGCTTGTCCCGCTATCCGTTTGTTGCGCGCGGGAAAAACTCCCGGTCATTAAATCAGGTACCCCGGCTGTGACCATTATCGAGAATAAAGAGCTGGTCACTAACTGGAACCTGGAACCCGGCACGAGACCCGATATTTACCGCACCGGGAAAAATATCAGCTCCAGGAATATAAAGATACTTACGGATTCAGATTCGCTGGAAGTCAACCTGCAACCCGGCAACTCTTTCGATTTCGTTGTATTGCTGCAGGGTAAAGATTCCTGTTTCACCAGGTTCGTAAGCCCGGCAACAAAAGACTTCAGCCGCGTAAAACCTGCCCGGAAGGACACAATCCCTTTCGTTTTGACCAAAGATAATAACCTGCAGGTACAGGCAGTGCTGAACAGGAAAGATACGGTAACCTTACTGTTCGATAGCGGTGCTTCGGGGTTCTATCTTTTAAAAACCGCAATTAATAAATACCTCAATCCTTCCGGCAAACAACTAACGATGAAAGACATCAGCGATAATGATTTTTCCATCGGAAACTTAAGTTGGGAGCAGGAACAAATTTACCCGCTTACCACTACGGGCGACTGCTGTGAGGGGATGTTTGGCTGGGATGCCTTCGATGGGAAGGTGCTGGAAATCGACTACGATCATAGCCGGATGATCGTGCATACGAAACGCCCTGAGATCAGTAAAGAATATGAAACATTCCCAATGGAATATATGAAAGAGCATTTCTGTATCTATCTGCCGGTAGCGGTAGACCGAAAGCGATACACCGGCAGGTTTTTGTTTGACCTGGGTTACCAGCGAACGATTATGCTCGACCAGGAAATGATGCAGCAAAAAGGCTTAGCAATAAAAGACCTCCCCGTGATCAAAGAAACGGTGATGTATAACTCCGCCAAAGAAGCCATTAACCTGATGACAGTAGATCTGGAAAAAATTATTTTCGGAAGATATGTGCTGGAGGCAATCCCGGCCCAGGTCAACAGTAATACCCGACCGGCAGGATATGCCGCTAACTTTTTGGGGGGCGAAGTATTAAAACGTTTTAATATCATCCTGGACTTCCAGCAGCATAAAGTATTTATGAAACCGAATCACCTGTTTAAGGCGCCTTACGCGGAAAGCAGTAAGCGCTAGAGCTACAGTTTTTTAAAATGTTTTGGCCGGCTACCGCAATAAGTAGCCGGCCATTTTCATTGCTGATTAACTGAATTATTAGCTCAAATAATCTAAAGGAGTATGCATTTATTTGAATAACGCTGAACATCGGAATGCTAATTTAGGGTTAATATTTTGGGTTCCAGGCGATATCAGGCTAACTTTGCACCGTTATCATACAGGCATTTCAGGACCATCGTCTAATGAGCCTAGCCTTTATACCGCTTCAAGATTGAATTCTTTTGGCAAACGTCGATACGACGATTTTTTTAATTGAACATTAAACTTTTGATAAGACAACATTTGTCTTACGACACTTTATTATGATGCAATACACCATTTATAAAACACCTGATCTTTTTACGGAAAATGAAGAAGCACAGGTATTGGAATTTTTATTCAAACATTTAGAACAATATGGCGATGCCAGGGCCGACATTCAGAAATGCCTGGACTACGCCCGTGGCCGTAGCTGGAAGCCCGGGGGAATCATCATCACTGCCCGGGAGCATAATACACTCACCGGCGCTGTGATCATTAATTTTACGGGCATGAAGGATTATATCCCGGAAAACATCCTGGTCTATATCGCTACTCACAATGCCTACCGCGGAAAAGGGATCGGCAAAGAACTGATGCGATTGGCAATAGAGCACACGAAAGGTAACATAGCCTTGCACGTAGAACCGGATAACCCGGCGAAAAAACTATACGAAAAGGCAGGATTTACGAACAAATATCTCGAAATGAGACTGAACAAACAATAGCATGGCATATACTGTACTTAACCGCAAAAAATTAAAAGACAATTACCAATATTTAAACCGGCTTTTTTCTGAACGGCAAATTGAATGGGGCGTAGTTTCCAAGGTTTTTTGCGGCTCTAAAACATACCTGAAAGAGCTGATCGACCTGGGAATAAAACAGATCTGTGACAGCCGGATTACGAATCTTAAAATCATAAAATCCTTAGACCCCGACATTGAAACAGTTTTCATCAAACCACCGGCAAAACGGTATATCGCTAATGTAGTGAAATATGCGGATGCCAGTTTCAACACCGAATTTGAAACGATCAAAATGTTATCCGATGAAGCTGTAAAACAGCAAAAAATACATAAGATCATCATCATGATCGAACTCGGAGAATTGCGGGAAGGGGTTATGCGCAACGAGTTCCTTGATTTCTACGCTAAAGTATTTAATTTACCCAATATAGAAGTGGCCGGCCGGGGAACCAACCTGACCTGTATGTACGGGGTATTGC
>CAXYKQ010000171.1:0-12515 GCA_964277835.1 uncultured Edaphocola sp.
GTTCCAGTATGTTGCCAACAGGATCCCGGAGATCGCCAGCGATTTGTACCAGATTGACGATGCTATAGAGGCTGGCTTTGGCTGGGAGATGGGCCCTTTTAAAACCTGGGATGCCATCGGGGTGAAAGAAGGGATTAAAATAATGGAAGCTGAAGGTAAAACACCCGCACAATGGGTATTGGATATGCTCGATGCCGGACATGAAAGCTTTTACAAAACAGAAAAAGGCCAAAGCCTTTATTACGATATTCTATCCCGTTCTTACAGAGTAATCCCGGGTACGGAAGATATCATCAACCTCGATGCTTTAAGAGTAGCGCATACTGTATTTAAAAATTCCGGCGTTTCCGTGATTGATATCGGCGATGGGATTCTTAATGTGGAGTTCCATACTAAAATGAATGCCATCGGCGGCGACATACTGGCCGGGATCAATAAAGCCATAGATATTGCTGAAGCAGGTTACAAGGGCATCGTGATCAGCAACAACGGGGCAAATTTCTCTGCAGGTGCCAACGTAGCGATGATCTTCATGATGGCCGTAGAGCAGGACTACGATGAAATAGATTTTACCGTACGCTTGTTCCAGAAAACGACCATGCGCCTGCGTTATTCATCCATACCGGTGGTAGTAGCGACGCATAACCTTACTTTGGGCGGCGGCTGCGAGATCTGCCTGCATGCAGATAAGGTGGTGGCTCATGCGGAATCTTATATAGGCCTGGTGGAATTCGGCGTAGGACTGATTCCGGGCGGCGGCGGTACCAAAGAGTTCGCCCTCAGGATTTCTGATGCTCACCGGCCGGATGATGTGGATTTAAACATTTTCCGGGAAAAATTCCTGACCATAGGCCAGGCAAAAGTATCCACCTCGGCCCATGAGGCCTTTGATCTGGGCTATCTGCGCCCCGGGATTGATGAAGTAGTGGTATCGAGGGCACTATTACTTTCAGAAGCGAAAGCCGCCTGTTTAAGACTGGCGGATGCCGGTTACCAGCAACCCATACCGAGAACGGATATCCGGGTAATGGGACAACAGGCTTTGGGGATTGTTTATGTGGGCGCCAACTCTATGCGCTCCGGCAATTACATCAGTGATCATGACCAGAAAATTTCGGAAAAACTCGGTTTCGTTTTAGCGGGCGCCGACCTTTCAGCACCGACAATGGTTTCCGAACAATATCTCCTGGACCTGGAACGTAAAGCATTCGTAGAACTCTGTGCCGAGCGAAAAACTTTAGAACGGCTGCAGTCTATTCTGAACGGTGGTAAAGTATTAAGAAATTAAAATAAAACTGAAAAAGATGAACGCATATATTGTAGCAGGATACAGGTCGGCTGTAGGAAAAGCAGGAAGAGGCTTCTTTAAGGCCTATCGGCCGGATGATCTTGCGGCCGATGTGATCCGGCACTTGGTTGCTGCGGTGCCGCAAGTAGATAAACTGTTGATTGATGATGTAATTGTCGGCAATGCCATGCCGGAGGCCGAACAGGGGCTGAATGTTGCCCGTTTGATCTCGTTGATGGCACTGGATACCGATAAGGTGCCGGGCATGACGGTGAATCGCTATTGTGCTTCCGGGCTGGAAACGATCGCTATAGCAGCAGCCAAGATCAATGCAGGCCTGGCCGATTGTATTATCGCAGGGGGCGCCGAAACGATGAGCCTGATCCCTATGGGGGGCTGGCGGGTATCGCCGAACGCTAAGGTCGCTAAAGAAAACCCGGATTGGTACTGGGGCATGGGACTTACGGCAGAGGCCGTGGCAAAGGAATATAATATCAGCCGGGAAGACCAGGACCTTTTCAGCTTCAACTCACATCAAAAGGCGGTAAGCGCAATAGCGGCCGGCAAATTTTCGGATGAAATCGTGCCATTACAGGTAGAAGAAATTTACCTGGACGAAAGGCAGCAGCGGAGCAAAAGAATATTGCCTGCTGATACCGATGAAGGACCAAGAGCAGATACTTCAATGGACGCGCTGGCCAAACTGAAACCGGTATTCGCGGCAGATGGCTCCGTGACGGCGGGTAACTCTTCGCAGACCAGTGATGGCGCTGCTTTCGTGATGGTAGTGAGCGAACAGTTTTTGAAAGACCATAACCTGAAGCCCATTGCCAGGATGGTGTCGCATGCCGTAGCAGGTGTTCCGCCCAGAATTATGGGCATAGGACCTGTGGAGGCTATTCCAAAAGCATTGAAGCAAGCGGGTCTGCAGCTGAATGATATAGACCTTATAGAACTCAACGAGGCTTTCGCCTCCCAATCCCTTGCAGTGATGCGTACCCTGGATCTGAATCCGGAAGTGGTCAATGTAAACGGTGGAGCAATCGCTCTGGGGCACCCTTTGGGTTGCACAGGCGCAAAATTATCCGTACAGATCTTCAACGAGTTGCAGCGGTGCGGGCAGAAATACGGTATGGTGACCATGTGTGTAGGCACCGGGCAGGGCGCGGCCGGTATATTTGAAATGATGTATTAATAAAGCGTCCGTACAATTTAATCAAATTCGTAACCATAAAAAGAAATATAAGATGCAAGCAATAAAAGGTGGAGAATTTATCGTTAAGGCCACAGCGGCAAACGATATTTTTATTCCGGAACAATGGTCGGAAGAACAACAAATGCTGAAACAAACCGCGCAGGATTTCCTGGAGCAGGAAGTATTTCCTAACCTGGACCGGATTGATAGCCTGGAAGAAGGTTTGATGCCTTCTATAGTTGAAAAAGCAGGAGCTTTGGGTTTATTGAGTATCAGTATCCCGGAAAGTTATGGTGGTTTAGGCCTCGACTTTGTGACCAGTATGCTGACTGCGGAGACAGTGGGTGCGGGGCATTCCACCGCAGTTGCTTTAATGGCCCATACCGGGATCGGTACACTGCCTATCCTGTATTATGGCACCGAGGCACAAAAAGAAAAATACATCCCTAAGCTGGCGACTGGTGAATGGAAAGGCGCTTACTGCCTTACGGAACCGAATGCCGGGTCGGATGCCAATAGCGGTAAAACAAAAGCCGTGCTGTCCGAAGATGGCAAACACTGGATATTAAATGGCCAGAAAATGTGGATCACCAATGCCGGCTTCGCCGATGTATTCACGGTATTTGCAAAGATCGATGATGATGCGAACCTAAGCGCGTTCATTGTAGAAAAAGGCACTCCCGGTTTATCCCTGAACGCTGAAGAAAAGAAAATGGGGATTAAAGGGAGTTCCACCCGCCAGGTGTTCTTCAATGATTGTAAAATCCCTGTAGAGAATTTACTTTCAGAAAGAGGAAACGGCTTCAAAATCGCGGTAAACATCCTGAACATCGGGCGCATAAAATTAGGCGGTGCCGCGATAGGAGCTTCAAAAGCAGTGATCGGCCAGTCGGTAAAGTATGCTAATGAACGGGAACAATTCGGTCGGCCTATTTCAAAATATGGTGCAATACGCCATAAAATTGCCGAACAGGCGATCCGTACTTATGCCAGTGAAAGCGCACTCTACAGGGCGTCTCAAAACATTGACGATGCCGTCCGGGCCCTGGAGCAGGGAGGTATGGAAGCCGGGAAAGCCAAGCTGAAAGGAATTGAGCAGTTTGCGATAGAATGTGCCATATTAAAGGTGCATTGCTCTGAAGTGTTGGATTATGTAGTGGATGAAGGCGTACAGATCTATGGCGGCATGGGCTTCAGCGCCGAGGCGCCTATGGACCGGGCGTACCGCGATAGCCGCATCAACCGCATCTTTGAAGGAACCAATGAGATCAATCGCCTATTGATCGTAGACATGGTATTGAAAAGAGCTTTGAAAGGAGAGCTGGACCTTATGGGGCCTGCCCAGGCGGTAGCCCAGGAGCTCACTTCCATCCCTGATTTTACTACTATTGATGAAGCACAGTTCTTGGCTAAGGAGAAAGAACAATTGGCGAAATTGAAAAAAGCTTTACTGATGGTAGCCGGTGCGGCCGTACAAAAATTCATGCAGTCTTTGTCGAAGGAAGAAGAGGTATTAATGAACATTGCGGATATGGCCATAGAGATTTATGCGGCCGAGTCCTGCTTGTTAAGGGTAGAAAAACTGGTAAGTATGCAAGGGGAAGCAGCGGCAGGAATTAGAGTAGATATTGCCCGCGCATATTTGAACGATGCGGTAGACAGAGTATGGAAATCGGGAAAGGATGCTTTGAATAGTTTTGGAGAAGGAGATGAGCTGCGCATGATGCTGATGGGCCTGAAACGCTATACGAAACAAGACCCTTACAATATTAAAGAAGCGCGTCAGCGTATTGCCCTGCACCTGATCGACAATAACAAGTACACTTTATAGTACCTGTTTTAAAATTAGCTCACTTTAAACATTGTGTCTTATGAATATGCAGTCCCAACGTTTGTTTGACATTTTTTTACCTGAAAATTTCCAACAATTGCCCGAAGAGTTGCTATTGTACAAGCGTGAGGACGCCTGGTTGCATTACAGCCCGCAGGTATTGAAAGAGCTTTCTTTCGGGCTGGCCGATTACCTGATTCGTAAGGGCTATAACCGCAATATAAATGGTAACCCGGAAGAGAAGGAGAAGGTAGGCCTGATCTGCTTTTCCCGTCCTAACTGGCTGGTAGTCGACCTGGCGGCACAACTCGCAGGAGCGCTCCTGGTGCCCTTGTACCCTAATATCGTGGCCTCAGAGATTGTTAATATATTTAATGAAACAGGCCTGAAGATCTGTTTCGTGGGTGATATGACGATTTACCATAAAATACAGGAAGTAAGGGCGCAAATTCCATCTCTTGAAGAATTGTATGTTTTCGATGAACCCGAAACTCAGGCAATGAACTGGCGCAGCATTATCAGCCCCTTTTCCGAGACGCTGGAGCAACAGGTCTGGCGCAATAGCGCTGCTATAAAAGGAGAAGATGTGGCGACGATCATTTACACCTCGGGTACGACCGGGGCGCCCAAAGGCGTCATGCTTTCGCATAAAAATATTTTATCTAATGTCAAGTCCTGCTCTGCTGAAGTGTTTGACTTATTTTACCTTGATAAAAATGAGTCATTGAGTTTCCTTCCTCTGAATCACATCCTGGAAAAGATGATCATGTATGTTTACCTGTTCAATAATTTCTCCGTCACTTTTGCTCAAAGTGTAGAAACCATTGCAGAAAACCTGCAGGAACGAAAGCCCTACATATTTGTTACCGTACCTCGTTTGTTGGAGAAAGTATATGAGAAGATCATTGCTAAAGGCCGTGCGCTTAAAGGGATCAAAAGTATGCTTTTCTTCTGGGCAGTAGGCCTGGCGCAAAAATATAAGCTCGGGCAAGCCGGATCATTCTGGTACCGGCTGCAGCTGAAAATTGCAGACGCACTTATATTTAGTCAATGGCGGGCCGCTCTCGGTGGTAATGTAAAAGTCATCGTTGTGGGCGGAGCGGCATGTCAGCCGAGACTGATACAGATCTTCGCAGCAGCCGGCATTAACATCCTGGAAGGTTATGGCCTTACCGAAACATCTCCTGTGATTTCAGTCAATCGTTTAGCTGTTAAAGAACGTATTGTAGGTACAGTAGGCAAAGTATTGGATACGGTACAGGTCAAAATACTGGAAGACGGTGAGATCTGTGCCAAAGGGGATAATGTGATGGCGGGCTATTACAGGAAACCTGCAGAAACGGCTGAAGTTATCGAAGACGGCTGGTTTAAGACCGGAGATGTAGGAGAATTAAACGGACGTATTTTAAAGATTACCGATCGTAAAAAGGAGATCTTTAAAACATCGGGCGGTAAGTTCGTGGTACCACAACCGATAGAAAATAAATTAAAAGAAAATTTTGCGATCGAGCAGGTCATGCTGGTGGGTGAAGGACAAAAATTTGTGTCTGCATTGATCGTACCCAATTTTGATGCGCTGCGCTCCTGGTGTGTTCGCAATGAGGTAGCGTTCGAAAGCAAAGATCAAGCCATCAAAAACGAAAAGGTGCTGAGCTATTTTCAAAATATCATCGACAGGGACAATGAACAGTTCAACCATGTGGAGCAGATCCGGAAATTTATCCTGCTGCCCGATGAGTGGACCGTTGATGGCGGCGAATTGACGCCAAGCCTGAAAATGAAGCGTAAAGCCATTTTGAGCAGGTTTCGGCAGCAGATCAATAGTTTTTATGAAGAAGCAGCGAGTTAAATATATATGGAAACACAGAACGTATTTTTAGCAACACAGATATTATGGTCGATGATAGATGCTAACGGTCATTTAAGACATTCGGCCTACGCAGACCTGGCTGCCCAGGCAAGAGTTAATGTATTGGGGGCATTAGGATTGGCCAACGAGATTGCAGCCCTTCGCATTGGCCCGATCCTCTTTAAGGAAGAATTATCTTACCTGAAGGAGGTGCGGATGAATGAAGAAGTTAAGGTAACCGTTGAATTGAGCAGGTACCGCTCCGACGGCGGCCGGTACAGCCTTGTCAGCAACATTATACGCTCCGACGGTGCCTTAAGTGCGACGGTAATGGTGGAAGGAGCCTGGCTGGACCTGAAGCAAAGAAAGCTATGTTCCTTACCCGAAGCAATGCAGCAAGCTTTTATTAAAATACCTAAGACCGTAGATTTTGAGATATATACCAAAGAAACGGACCTGAAATCGTAAGCTATGAACAAGCTGCAATTATATTACCGCAAGGCCGGGAACAGCACCTTTTTCAGGTGGTTGTTCAACCGGGTATTGTGGCGCACGGTACCTTTTAACAACCCGCATCAATTAAAAGTGATCCGTTTTGAACCAAATCAATTAACTATTGAGGCTCCTTATATAAAAAGCAACCGGAATCACGTAAAAGGGATGCACGCCTGCCTGCTCGCCACGCTCTGTGAATATGCCGTGGGATTGAGCCTCCTGTTGCAGATCGATCCGAAACAATACCGTTTGCTGCTTAAGTCCATCCGTATGGAGTATCATTACCAGGCCAGGTCAAAAGTACGTATAGATTGGGGCATCGATGAAGCGGCGCTAAAAGTGATCACTGATGCTTTAAAAGAGAAAGAGGTGCTGGTAGAGACATTTACAGCGGAAGTCTATGATGAGACAGGTAATCATATTTGTACCGGTGAGATCGAATGGCAGCTGAAGGCCTGGAATAAAGTGTCCACGCCCGGTTAACAGAACGTTGATACCGGTAATGAAATCCAATATTGAATCACTATTATTAACCCATTAAATAAGTGTCAGGATGAAAAAACTAGTCACAAGTTTTGCACTTTTAGCACCTATGGCGGTTTTTGCCCAGGGCTATCAACTCAACCTCCAGGGAACCCGCCAGATAGGGAAGGGGAGCACCGGGCTTGCCGACCCGACAGATGCTACCGCAATGTTTACCAATCCCGGCAGTACCGCTTTCCTCGCCGCAAATGATGTCACGTTGGGCATCACGCCGGTGTTCTCCAAAGGGACCTTTACGGATGCGAACAGCAACGTGGAAAGCCATTCCGATAATCCTGTGGTTACTCCCTTTAATTTAAGCGCTGCTTACGGCAAAGAAAAGAGTCGTTTTAAGTACGGCCTGGCTATCTACACGCCATTCGGCAGCACTATGCGTTGGCAACCAGGTTCCGCAGGTCGGTTTGAAACACGTGAGATAGAACTACTTTCCATTTCTTTTCAGCCCACAGTTAGCTACAGGATCTCCAATAAGCTGGGGGTTGGACTGGGATTGGTGTATACCTACGGTCATGTCCAGATACAGAAAGATGTACCCGTACAATTCAGTAACGGCGATTTCGGTACGGCATCCATCGATTGCAGGGCAAATGGTTTTGGAGTCAATGCGGGCCTTTATTATGCCCTTACCAACCAGCTCGCTTTAGCGTTCACTTATCGCTCCGCCCTCAATATGAAGACCAGCAGCGGCACGGCAGAATTCAATGTCCCCGTTTCTGTTTCAGGCAATTTTCCCAATCAGGATGTCAATGCTACTTTACCCTTACCCCAGATATTTGGCCTGGGCATGACCTATAAACCTTCAAAAAGCTGGACACTCAATCTGGAAGGTTATTTATCCGACTGGTCAAAATATGATACGGTCCGGATCAATTACGAAACCTCCCCCGTTGCCGGCTCTATGAGCAGCGACCTGATAAGGGAATACAAAACCGGCTTCTCACTCAGAGCAGGAGTAGAATATCTCTCTGAAAATAAATATGAATTAAGGACAGGCGCCTTTTTTAGCAAATCCCCCATACAAAACGGTTATGTCAATCCGGATGTACCGGACGCCAATCGCATCAATCCTTCTATAGGCGCCAGTTACAACTTTACCAACAGGTTCCGGGTAGATGCCGCTTTGCTGGCAGAATTTATCAACCGTAAAGATGATAATCTCGTCAGTGGTATCAACGGTACTTACAATTTCACCATCTGGCTGCCTTCTGTCGGCCTTACTTATAAATTTTAAAGCTTGTTAATGATTCAAAATTTTATGCTATGAAACGGTTTAATTTATCCATAACGGTAATCGCCATAACAGCTTTAAGTTGGGCCTCCTGCAAAAAGGACGCCAAAACCAAAGTAAGTTCCGGTGATGCCGATTTTACAAAATATGTTGCCATAGGTAATTCATTGACCTCAGGTTATGCAGATAATGCACTATACTATGCGGGGCAAATGGTATCTTATCCTTATCTTATCTCGCAGCAGTTAAAGCAGGTAGGCGGCGGCGAATTTAAGCAGCCACTGGTAGACCAGTCTTCCGTCGGGATAGGTAGCTCAGGCAATGCGCGTCTGGTGCTGTCGGTCGTAAACGGAGCTTTGACGCCGAGACCTGTAGCGCCCAATGGTGATATGACCATTTTTACCAGTAGCGTAGCCAGCCAGGGGCCCTTCAATAACATGGGCGTGCCAGGCGCTAAAGTGACCACGGCAATATTCCCGGGCTACGGCAACCCGGCTAACGGTGCAGGCAATTATAACCCGTTTTTTACGAGGATGACAACAGCTCCCGGCACCGCATCGATGCTCAGCGACGCAGCGGCACAAAACCCAACCTTCTTTACCGTATTCCTGGGGAATAATGATGTGTTAAGCTATGCGACAAGCGGTGGCGCAGGTGATGCGATCACCCCGATGGAGGGTGCGCCGGGTATCGGCTTCTCTGCCAGTTACGATGCTATGGTGACCACTCTTGTGGCGGGCGGCGCAAAGGGCGCTTTAGCCAATATCGCAGATGTGACTACCGCTCCTTTTTTTACAACGATACCTTATAATGGTTTGGTACTTACCGCTCAGGCGCAGGCTGATGCCCTGAATAATGCTTATGCACCCCTCATTACTGCCGGCCTGGTTGCAACCTTTAAGGTTGGCGCCAATGGCTTTATTATAGCTGATGCGGCTGTGCCATCAGGCTTGCGGCAAATGCAGCCCGGTGAATTGGTATTGTTAAGTACACCACAGGATTCTTTAAAAGCAGGCTGGGGCTCCAGTAAGCCTATTGCGAATCAATACATTCTTACCGCGGCAGAGTTGAGCCAGATCAGGACCGCGACCGCGAATTTTAACCAGAAAATCCGCTCCGTAGCTACAGAAAAAGGGTTGGCCTATGTAGATGTAGCCGGATTTTTACAAAAAGCAAAAACAGAAGGCATAGAGGTAAATGGCCGAAAAATAGGCACTGCCTTTGTTACGGGCGGCGCGTTCTCGCTGGATGGTATTCATCTCACACCAATTGGTAATGTTCTGCTGGCTAATGAATTTATCAAAGCGATCAACACCAAGTATAATGCGTTCGTACCATTGGTAGATGCTTCTGGTTATGGCGGGGTGAAATTCCCTTAAACCATTTATTTTTCATGAATAAAATGCAATTGTTATGTTTAAAAAAATAAGCCTGTTACTCATCCTTTCTGTTTTCATCTGTACCGCATCTGCCTGGACGCAGGAGATCACGGGCTTTTGGTTCAACGATGTAAAAGATGCCAAAATAGAGATCTTTAAGGCCACGGATGGGAAATACTATGGCAAGATCGTATGGTTAAAAGAGCCGAACCGGGATGGTAAACCCAAAGTAGATAAGTTCAACAGTAATGCCAAGCTGAAAACCAGGCCTATCATGGGTTTGAATATCCTGAGCGGGTTTAAGAAAAGTGGCAGCACCTACGAAGACGGGACAATCTATGACCCTAAAAACGGGAAAAGTTACTCCTGTAAAATCACCCCGGATGGCAATGACAAGTTGAACATTCGGGGTTATGTAGGCATCAGTTTATTGGGCCGAACTACGGTCTGGACCCGGACCACCCGATAGTGGGTTCCTGTAAAAACAATGAATATGAATTTTGAAGAAGCAGTCGCTTTAAGCAAGACCTTAAAAGAAAAACCTTCCAACGATGTGTTGTTAGCGCTCTACAGCCTGTTCAAGCAAGCGACCGAAGGGGATGCGCCTGAAAAAGGTGCATATAATATGTTTGATTTCGTGGCTAAAGCGAAACATAACGCCTGGCTGGAGCTGAAAGGACAATCCCGGGAAATATCTAAAGAAAAATATGTGAACCTGGTGACCAGCCTGCTGGCCACGGAAGATTAAATGACCAACTATGCAATTAAACAATAAAACAGTATTCATCACCGGGGGCAGCCGGGGGATAGGAGCGGCAATCGCCTTAAAGCTTGCAGCAGCCGGTGCAAATGTCGCTATAGCTGCCAAATCGGTCATCGAAGATCCCCGGTTAGGCGGTACGATCTATTCTGTAGCTGAAGCCATAGAAAAGGCGGGCGGAAAGGCTTTGCCGATTCCCTGTGATATCCGGCATGAAGCAGCCATCCTTGAAGCAATCGGGCAAACAGCCTCAACTTTTAATGGCATAGACATATTGATCAATAATGCATCTGCCATTTACCTGAACCCCACTGAAACGCTAAGTGCAAAACAGTTTGACCTGATGCACGATATCAATATCAGGGGTACTTTCCTGGTAGGGAAAGCCTGTCTGCCTTACCTCAAAAAGTCGGCGGCCGGTCACATACTCACTTTGTCGCCACCGGTCAACCTGGCTCCTAAATGGTTCGGACGGCATGCTGCTTACACCATTGCCAAGTATGGTATGACCATGCTGGCCTTAGGTTGGGCAGAAGAACTGGCCGACTATAATGTTGCTTCCAACACTTTATGGCCTAAAACCACCATTGATACCGCCGCGGTGCGTAACCTGCTGGGTGGGCAAGTGCTGGCGCATAAAAGCCGCAAGACGGATATCATGGCGGACGCCGCACTGGCTATTTTAAGTAAAGGAAACAAAGAGTATAACGGGCAGACGCTGATTGATGAAGCGGTATTGCATAATGAAGGGATCTTCGATTTTTCAAAATATTCGGTAGTGCCCGGAGCAGATTTGTATACAGACCTCTTCCTGGACTAGAAAACCGGCTGTGACAATAGGGAATCAAAAATGCCTGCTCTTGGAAGCAGGCATTTTTGTATCAACTCACTATAATATGCTTTATTCAACAGTCACCGACTTGGCCAGGTTTCTTGGCTGGTCTACATTTGCGCCGCGCATAACTGCGATGTGGTAAGATAATAATTGCAGCGGGATCATCGTTACCAAAGGACTTAATACCTCTTCTGTTTTAGGTACCTCGATCACGTAATCCGCCATTTGCTTGATCTGGGTATCTCCTTCGTTCACCACCGCGATCACGATACCTTTCCTGGCTTTGACTTCCTGTACGTTAGAAACGATTTTTTCGTAGGCACTTTCGTTGGTCGCCAGGATAATTACCGGCAGGTTTTCATCAATCAAGGCGATAGGACCATGCTTCATTTCAGCAGCAGGGTAGCCTTCGGCGTGGATGTAAGAAATCTCTTTCAGTTTCAGCGCGCCTTCCAGGGCAACCGGGAAGTTGTAGCCGCGACCTAGATAAAGTGCATTTTCAACATCTTTTATTTTCGAAGCAATCTCTTTGATATGGTTATCCAGCTTCAGCGTAGCTTCTAGTTTCTCATGCAGGTTCTCCAATTCATAAAGTACTTGTCTTAAATAAGAAAGAGAAATCGTTCCTTTTTGCTGGGCTAATTGTAATGCCATCAAGGTAAGAATAACCACCTGCGTGGTAAAAGCTTTCGTGGAAGCAACACCAATTTCCGGTCCGGCATGGGTATAAGAGCCGGCATGCGTTGCCCGGGCAATAGAAGAACCGATCACATTACAAATGCCGTATACCAGCGCCTGGCGTTCTTTCGCGATCTCGATCGCCGCCAGAGTATCTGCCGTTTCCCCGGATTGCGAAATAGCGACTACTACATCTGATTCGTTAACAATAGGATTGCGGTACCTGAATTCGGAAGCATATTCTACTTCAACCGGTACCCTTGCCAGTGTTTCAATCAGGTATTCCGCGATCAGGCCCGAGTGCCAGGAAGTACCACAGGCGGTAATAATGATGCGTTTGGCATTATTGATCCTGTTCGCAAATTCACTTACACCACCCAGTTTGATCCAGCCGTCTGAAGCATTCATCCGGCCCCGGATCGCATCTTTGATTA
>CAXYKQ010000172.1:0-3963 GCA_964277835.1 uncultured Edaphocola sp.
TAAGCACATTAAAAGCCTCTGGCTAACCATACCGGCTTTTGCCGTATTGTGCATTACGATCAGGGGCGGACTGGGCGTATCTCCCCTCAACGTAAGCTATGCTTACTTTTGCAATAACTTATTTGCCAATCATGCTGCTATTAACCCGGTATGGAATGTAGGCGCGGGGATTTTCGATTACGAGCAATTGAATAAAAGCTACGCTTACTTTCCTGATACCGCGGAAAACGACTACCTGGCCGCATTGAGCAATCAGAAAGAAGACCATACGCGCCTGCTCAAAACAACAAAGCCTGGCATTCTCCTGGTGATCGTCGAAAGTTTTACCTCGAAAGTACTGGAACGTTATGGGGCAGATCCTGAGATCATGCCTGAGTTTAACCGGTTGATCCGGGAAGGCATTTTCTTTGACCAGATTTATGCGGCATCTGACCGTACCGATAAAGGCATTGCGGCAGTGATCTCGGGTTACCCTTCCCTGCCGGCATCCAGCCCTCTGAAATACCCTAACATATTATCTAAAATGCCGTCCCTGGCCCGTGCTTTAGGCAGCGCAGGCTATGGTTCAACCTTTGTATATGGCGGCACTTTAGAATTTGCGAATTACAAAAGTTACCTGGTGCAGGCCGGCTATAAAGCATTAGTCTCCGATATTGATTTTCCCCGGCAGCAACTGGAAACAAAATGGGGGGCTTACGATGAAAAAGTACTGGATAAAACACTGGAAGTCATAAAAGGATATAAAGCGCCTTTTTTTGTCACTACCCTGACCTTAAGCAGTCATGATCCTTTCACGATACCCATCCCGCCTTTGTACCAGGGCAATGACCGGGACACTTTATTCCTGAATGCGATACACTACACGGACCAGTGTATCGGGAAATTTATTGCGAAGGCAAAACAACAAGCCTGGTGGGAAAATACCCTGGTCATTTTTATCGCCGACCATGGGAGCCCTTCTCCGGGAAACAGTTCTCCCGAAGATACCCGCAAGTACCATATCCCGATGCTGTGGCTCGGCGGCGCAGTAGCTTACAGAGATACCGTGATCAATACCCTGGGCGCGCAGACGGATCTCGCGGCAACTCTTTTGAACCAACTGCATATCCCGGCTTCCTCTTTTACATTCAGCCACAATATTTTTGCGCAAAGCAATCCCTATACTTTGTCGACCTACGGGGAAGGTTTTGTTTTTATTAATGGGGCAGACACGCTCAGGTACAATACCATCAACAATACTTTTAAGCAGGCCGTGCCCGGCAAAGAAAACTTGTCCAAGGCCTATTTACAGCAGTTGTACGCCGACCTGAAAAAGAAAAACACCTATTAATAATGAAGTAAGGACGACAAATATTGCCGTCCTTACCGATATCCTGTAAACCTGTAACTATTTAATTTCACCGCACATTGCTGCAGGTACGACCCATTCGTCAAACTGCGCTTCCGTCATGTGTTCGAAATCCAAACCTTGTAATTTGTATTCCAAAGCCGCTTGCTTCAGGGTAATGCCACGCTTGTGTGCGTCCTGTGCAATCGCCGCAGCATTGTAGTACCCGATTTTAGTATTCAAAGCAGTAACCAACATCAGGGAGTTGTTTACATGGGCATCAATATTTTTCTGGATCGGCTCAATACCCACCGCACATTTATCATTAAAGCTTACTGCGCCTTCGCCGATCAGGCGGGCAGAATGTAAGAAATTATAGATCATAACCGGCTTGAACACGTTCAATTCAAAATGACCGGTGGCACCGCCAATATTGATCGCTACATCGTTACCCAATACCTGGGCCGCGATCATCGTCAACGCTTCACATTGTGTAGGGTTTACCTTACCCGGCATGATAGAAGAACCTGGTTCGTTATCCGGGATATGCAATTCGCCGATACCGGCACGGGGACCGGAAGCCAGCATACGCACATCATTAGCGATCTTCATCAGGCTGCAAGCTACTGTTTTCAGCGCGCCATGCGATTCCACGATTGCATCATGGGCTGCTAAAGATTCAAATTTATTAGGCGCGGTCACAAAAGGCAAACCGGTTAAGCCTGCGATTTTTTCCGCTACCAGAACATCATATCCTTTGGGGGTGTTGAGACCTGTACCTACTGCGGTGCCGCCTAAAGCCAGTTCCGCCAGGTGCGGTAAGGTATTTTTAATGGCTTTGATGCCGTAGCTCAGCTGGGCTACATAGCCGGAAATTTCCTGGCCTAAAGTAAGCGGTGTGGCGTCCATCAGGTGGGTACGGCCTATTTTCACCACGTGCATGTAAGCTTTAGATTTTTCGGCTAAAGTATCACGCAGTTTTTCCAGGCCGGGGATGGTCACTTCCACGAGCATTTTGTAGGCAGCAATGTGCATTGCTGTCGGGAAAGTATCGTTAGAGGATTGAGATTTATTAACATCGTCGTTCGGGTTCAATACTTTCTTCTCATCGGTCAGTTTACCACCGGAAAGTACGTGACCACGATAAGCAATTACTTCGTTACAGTTCATATTGGATTGGGTACCGGAACCGGTTTGCCAAACTACCAATGGGAATTGATCGGTTAATTGCCCGTCCAGGATCTCATCACATACCCGGGTGATCAATGCGGATTTTTCTGCCGGCAACACCCCCAGGTCCGTATTGGTCAAAGCGGCTGCCTTTTTCAGGTAAGCAAACGCCTGGATGATCTCTTTCGGCATCCTGTTGATATCCTGTGCGATCTTAAAATTTTCTACAGAACGTTGTGTTTGTGCGCCATAATACGCATCAACAGGGACTTTTACCTCGCCCATGGTATCTTTCTCTATACGAAATTCCATTATGATTGTAATTTTTTGTGTTTACTAAAAAACAATTTCCGGCCTTCCAAGGCCCGGACTTTTGCTGCGCAAATGTACGGGAAAAAATGAATAAGCGAAATGGGAGTGCTACTGCGCGGAGCATAAATTTGTAAAATTATTATAGCGTTGAGAACTAGCGTATCATATATTTTCTAACGATCAAAACACTCTCACATATTGATAATAATTTCATATATTTACATGGATTAACAGATGACTTATGGGAAATAGAGCTACAACGATAGACCAGCAAATTGAGTTATTAAAGTCAAGGAATATGTAAATTCCCGATGAAGATAAGTGTAGAGAGATGTTATTAGACATCGGTTACTATAGGCTAGGATTTTATTGGAAGTTTTTTGAAAAAGACTCTCAACACAATTTTAGAGATGGTACATGTTTTAGCAATGTTGTGCGTCTTTATTATTTAGATGTAGATCTTCGCAACTTACTATTAAGGTATATACACAGAATAGAAGTTAATTTTAGAACGCAATTAATATATACAGTTTCTAATAAATATCCTCAAAGTCCTACTTGGTTTGTTGATCCTACGTGTATGAACAAAAAGTATATCGAAGAAATAGATTCTATTTATAACGATAAGTTTAAACGTGGAAACCCCGCAATCAAAAAACACCATAAGAAATATATCAATGACAAATATGCTCCTGCATGGAAAACGCTTGAATTCTTTAGTTTTGGAGCAGTTAGGACAACATTTCTAAATTTAAAAGATGTGTCGATTAAAGAGAAAATAGCGAAAAGCTATGGTCTAAAGAAGTTTAAAATTTTAGAAAATTTTTTGGAAGCATTAGTTTATGTAAGGAATCGGTGCTCTCATAGGGGTGTCTTGTATGACATATCAACTTATAACGGCGTATATAATGTACCTGGTTATTCAGATACTTATGGAAGTCACAGCTTAAAAAGAGTGCTAAATGTCATGTATTTCTTTCTGGATACGATCTCTAAAAACCGCAAAGAGGAATTAAGAGCAGAAATAGAAAAGATATTTCAATCCTTACATGACAATCAAATGCTTAATCAAATGGTAGAAATTAAAGCTGGAATATTATCATCAAATTAATTTTGTTAATTGACAAAATCTATTTGTTACAATGGTTCAATTT
>CAXYKQ010000173.1:0-8081 GCA_964277835.1 uncultured Edaphocola sp.
TTCAATGCTAAGATCAAGATGTTCAGAAGACAATTCAGAGGGGTTAGGTCTGTCGAATTTTTCTTGTTCAGGCTTGCTAAACTTTATGCCTAATAATGCTAACTCCACAACTTTCTACATTGATCCCGGAAAAGTTGGGGGCTGGAAAATATTAGGCATAGATATTGGCCAGTCTGAACAGGAAGAAAGGAATATCCCTTACGCCTCTTGAAGAAGACCGGGTCATTGACTTGCAAAAGCTTGAATAATATATTAGCAATGCTGTGTCTGGTTACGCATGATGTAAAATGAGAGAAGCCTGAAGAAACGTATTTCATCAAATTTTCTTTACCGTAGCGCAGCATATATGCTATCTCGGAGCCACAATGCTAAAGTTGCGGCCACTCTTTTTTCAAAATCGCAAATTGCATTGTATTCTCATATTTAGGTGTTCCGTCCTCATTGTTCACGAAAGAAATATATTCCAGAAATAATCCTTCCTGTCGCATCCCGAGCCGTTTACAAAGGTTTTGTGAGGAAATATTATCCTGTTCCACATAGCAGTAAATTCGTCTTGCAGACTTCTCCTTAAACAAATAATTGAGCAGGCCGGTAGCGGCTTCTGTGGCCAACCCCTTTCCCCGGAATTTTGGATTGAAGTGCCATCCGACATTATAAATATCGCCTTCCACTTCAGCAAATAGGTTTCCTATAATTTTGTTATCAGCTTTGAGGCACACGGCCAATTGTGATTCCAGCCTGCTTCTCCGCATAACTTCAACCCTGGCTTCTTCCACCGTATTCAGTCGTTCATCCTGAAAGCAATTCACTTGTGGCTCTTTCAAATAAGCGAAAAAACCATCAGCGTCACCAGCTACAAATCTGCGCACGATTAACCTGTCTGTATTGAAAAATACCATAGTATTTATTTTTATTAAAGCGTTACATCAATGTTATCATTACCTATCCAACCATAACTTAAACTGCGGCATTTTGATCCGGCTCACGATCACTTCAGCCTTTCTATCCCGTTTTAAAATAATCTTTGTTTTTTCATTAAAATACTTGTGTATGCTTTCTATGCTGTTAATGTGCAGAATATATTGCCTGTTAATACGAAAAAAATACTGCGGGTCGAGCTGTTCCTCAAGCTCTTCTAAGTTATAGGGGACAACAATAGAAGAACCATCCAGCAATTTAAAATGTACTATCTTATATTCCAGGAAAACATAGTCTATTTCTTCCACGGCAATCATTTTGTATGTTTCCCGGTAATGTAACAGGAAACGGGTTTTGTATTTTTTTGCTGTGTACGCAACATATTCAAAATCCCATGTACATCATCATCAGAAATCAATGGTCGAAATTCATTTATCCTTTCCAAAGCTTCCTCTAACTCCTCCTTTAAGATCGGTTTCAACAAATATGCTGCTCCATACACTTTAAAAGCCTGTAGGGCATATTCATCGTAAGCCGTCGTAAAAATAACCGGGGATTGAATATTTACCTGCTTGTAAATGTCAAACGACAAGCCATCTGCCAGGCGTATATCCATAAATATCACATCAGGATGTGGATGCGTATTTAACCATTCCACACTTTCCTGGACACTAGGCAAGATAGCGAGTAAGTCCGCAGCACTGTCCACCCTCTCAGCAATACCTCTTAATAGCTCGGCATTGTGTTGTTCATCTTCAATAATGACATAATTCATATATAATCACTTATAAATTTAACAATGGTAATTGCACCTCAAACGATGTTTCTGTTATGATCACTTCAGGTATTTTACCTTGTAGTAACTGGTACCTTTCCCTGATATTTTTCAAGCCCATCCCCGTACTTCTGTAATCAATATTTATAGGCTGCAGATTATTCCTTACGATTATCTTTCCTTCTTTGTAACGCTCAATTGATAGCCGCAAGGGATTTTTAATCGTAGAAATATTGTGCTTTATGGCATTCTCTAACAAGAGTTGTAAAGTAACCGGTGGTATGCCTTTATCTTTATCTGTGTCATTTACATTTATATCCAAATAAATACTTTCCCCATGGCGGATCTTAAGCAAATGAAAGTACATCTCGACAAATTTCAGCTCTTCTTCTAAAGTCACTATATCTCTTTTTCCTGTCGTCAAGATATAGCGATATACTCTTGAAAGATTGGACAAAAATTCACTTGCACCGGAGGGATTGGTATCAATAAGTTGCGTAAGGATACTGAAATTATTAAACATGAAATGGGGATCCAATTGTAATTTCAAGACTTCCAACTCTGATTGAAGGGCGTTTTCTTTCAATTGTAATGCGTGGATCTCCAATTTGTTACTCTCAATCACCTTTGCCTTCCATTTTTCAAAGAAGAAGAATGAATGGTAAAAACTATTTACAAATGCTGCTACCAAGAGGTTAACTACAAGATATTGCCTTACGCTCAGTTCTATTTCCTCGTTAGTTTCTGTAGAATCCGTAGATCCCGGCCAGATTATATCATAAGTGATATCTTCAATATAAAGTAAGAGGAACATAGAGGCGATCACAACCACAGTAGTGACGCAGAAGTGTATCGAGATATTATCCCTGAAAATAAGCTGTTTGTTTACCCAGTGGGAGAGCAAAGCAATGATCCAGAAAAGTATAGCATACATGGCGATACCGCATACAATAGTCGCCGAGATCTCCGACCATTTTGCCTCTGTATAGAAGTCCCACCAACTGCTTTTGGGATTCAAAAGATACTGGATGAGATTCGCTAATGCTAACGAGACCAGCACGGCACTCCAATGGAAGAATGGCTTCCATCTTCGATTGAACAAAACTGAAGTTTTACTATCCATTTTAATTACCTCCTAAGGATTTATATAAAGCAATGTAAGCATTTATTTCCTTCAGAACCGTCACTGCATAGGCCAGCTCGGCCTGGAAGTAGCTTTGCTGTATCGTAAGCACTTCCAGGTAGTTGGCTTCTCCATACTTAAAAAGTATTTGCGCGTCAACCATACCTTTATTCATAGCAGCTTTGCGGTTGTTGACCTGTATTATTTGTGCTTTGACCTGGTCAATGTTACTCAAAGATGTACTCACTTCTTCCACTGCATTTAAGACCGACCTCCTGAATGTGTGTACTGCCGCTTCCCGTTGATGCAGGGCATGCTCATAGTTTGACCTGATGCTTCTCTTGTTAAATATAGGCTGGGTCAATCCCGCCGCTGCGGTGCCAAATAAAGATGCAGGTATGGAAAACCAACTACTTGTCTTGATCGCATTCAAACCTCCTTGTCCTGTAATTTTCAGGCTCGGATAAAATTCAGTCTTTGCAATACCAACTTTTGCATTGGCTGCCTGCAATAATAATTCCTGCTGCTTTACATCCGGTCGGTTTATTAACAGATCTGCCGGAACGCCGGCGTTCAACGAATCTAAAAATACAGCATTGGTCAGATAATTTTGGCGCTCTGTCCTCGCCGGATATTGACCAGCTAATGTTTGCAGCGCATTTTCCTGTGCTTTTATGCTGGCTTTTATTTCCGGGATCAAAGTACGGGTTTCGGCGAGCTGTGCTTCCGATTGTTCAATAGCGATCGAAGTCACATCGCCTACCGAGTACTGTATCTTCAGCAGCTCCAGAGTTTGCAGCATACTTTTTTCAACTTCCTGTGTGATGCGTAATTGTTCGTCCAGGCTAAGCAGATTATAATATGCCTGTGCAGTTTGTGCGATCAATTGCACCCGTAATGCCCTGCGGTTTTCGGACTGACTTAAATAGTTGGAAAAGGCTTCCTCTCTTTGTCTCTTCAGTTTGCCCCAAAAATCAACATCCCAGGATACAGCCGGCGCAAAGTTATACTCCTCAAATATTAGCCCTCCTGCGAAGGAACCCACCATACTATTTCTGGAAAGCCGTTGAACTCCCGCATTGACCTGCAAGCTAAGTTCAGGAAGATAATTGATCTTAGCGCTTTTCAATAAAGCTTCTGTTGCTAAAATATTTTCAGCAGCTATATCCAGGTCGGGGTTATTATCCATCACTTTACCGATCCAACCAATCAGTTTTTCATCCTTAAAAAACTGGTTATAGGATGGTATCTCTTTACTGCTGCTCTCATTTTTTGAGTGTGCAACATCATATTCTGCCGGAATATTGAGCTTTGGACGAACATAATCTTTGGTCACTTTGCAAGATTGTGCTGCTACAACTAAAACAAGTCCGGCACAGATTATTTTTATGATTGTCTTTTTCATGGATTACACCTTTTTATTGCCGGAAACTTTGTCTTGCAGGTTTTGAAAAATCATGTAGAGCACTGGAATAATCAATACGCCCAAAATAACTCCGGTAAGCATCCCCCCTGCAGCACTAATACTGATCGACTTATTCCCGATGGCAGTTCCGCCTTGCGCAAACATGAGCGGTATCAAACCTGCAATGAAAGCAAAAGAGGTCATAAGAATAGGACGCAGACGCATCCTGGCCCCTGCAATACCTGCCTCGAAAACCGATAGGCCCCCTCTTCGTTGCTGAATGGCAAATTCCACTATTAGAATTGCATTTTTAGCCAACAAGCCAATGAGCATGATCAGCGCAATTTGTACATAGATATTGTTGGCCAATCCTGAAAAACCTGTTGCGATGAACACGCCCAAAATACCTGTAGGTAATGACAATAGAACTGCCAATGGCAGCAAGTAACTCTCGTATTGGGCTGCCAGCAAAAAGTAGACAAACAAAATACTCAAGCCAAAAATAAAGATCATTTGCGCACCGGATTTTCGCTCCTGTAAAGCCAATCCACTGTACTCGTAACTGTAGCCTTTGGGCAGCCCCTGTTTCAAAACCTCGTCGACCACACTCATTACTTTTCCTGTACTTGCATCATCTGCGGCGTTTACATTTACACGGATACTGTTGTACAAATTATAGCGACTGATATCCTGTGGGCCAAAAACCTTTTTAAAGCTAACTAATGTTGAGATGGGTACCATCTGGTTCAGGTTATTCCGTATCATAATGTTGCTCAGCGAAGATTCATTTTTCCGGAAATCGGCTTCAGAACGCACATTTACCCGGTACAACTGTCCGAAACGGATAAAGTCAGTAGTTTGTGAACCTGTCAGGTACAATTGTAACCCATCCATCACTTCTTTCGGGGTCAAACCCAATTGCTGTGCTTTATCTTCATGAAGTATTACTTCATATTGCGGAAAATCGCTTCTAAAACTGGTAAATGCATTACCAATTTCAGGGCGCTGGTTCAAACTATTGACTATTTTTTTACTAACGGCTTCAAAATCGATGATATTTCCTGAAGCCCTGTCCTGCAATACAAATTCTACACCACCGGCATTGCCAAAACCTTCTACTGCAGGATTACGAAAAATCATAAATTCGCCTTTGATCTTGCCCTTCATAGCCTTTTCGATTTTGTGCATCACTTCATTAATATCTGATATAGCGCCGCGGTCTTTCGGCTTTTTCAGGGTGATGAAGCCCATAGCCCCATTCGGCGCCGCACCGGATGTAAACATACTAAACCCGGAAACAGTACTGATGCTTTTTACTTCGGGCAACTGCTTCACTATTTTTGTTGCCTTTTCCATTTCTTTTGTAATAAACTGAAGGTTGGCACCTGCCTGCAGGTTGACCATAAAGCTGAGGTTGTTATCATCTTCTTCCGGAACAAATCCTTTAGGGGCATTATTCATGAGCAAGAATGCGCCCACTGCAATCAGTGACAAAGCGCCCATGGCGATAATTTTTCTCTTTCCTAAAAACCGGACTGCCCCGATGTATTTACCCGTCAGCCGTTCAAAACCTGCATTAAAAGCAGACCTAAAACGTTGGGTAAATTTTTTCTGTTCACCGGTTTCCGAAGTATGATTATTTTTTAGCAATAAGGCGCACAGTGCCGGGCTTAATGTGAGCGCATTTACTGCAGAAATCAGGATGGCGATGGCTAATGTGTATGAAAACTGCCTGTAAAATATACCAGCAGGACCTTCCATAAAACCTACAGGAAGAAATACCGCGGACATTACCAAGGTGATGGATATGATCGCTCCGCTAATCTCGCTCATGGCTGAAATTGTGGCAACCTTGGCCGCTTCACCCGTCTGCTGCATTTTGGCATGCACGGCTTCTACTACCACAATGGCATCATCCACTACAATACCTATTGCCAGTACAAGTGCGAATAAGGTAAGTACATTAACCGAAAATCCGATCAGGTAGATAAAAAAGAAGGTGCCTATAATGGATACCGGTACGGCTATCGCAGGGATAATGGTAGAACGCAAATCCTGGAGAAAAAGCAGCACTACTAGGAATACCAGAAAGAATGCTTCGATCAGGGTACTTTTCATCTGCGAAACGGAGGTATCAAGCCGGTCCTTCATATTTTGGATCATATCATATTTGATACCGTCAGGAGCATTTTTCTGAAATTGCTCAAGTGACTTATTCACTTCAACTGCAATATCATTCGCATTAGAGCCGCTCGCCTGGATAACCGCAAATACAATAGAAGGCTTTCCGTCGGTATAAGTGTCACTGGAATAATTGGACAATCCAAATTCAATACGTGCAACGTCGCCCAGGCGCAGTACGGCACCATCCACCTTAGACCGTAGTATGATTTTTTCAAATTCTTCGGGCTTGTTCAGCTTGCCTTTATAGCGTAAGGTGTATTGCAATGTAGCGTCACTCTCTTCACCCAATGTTCCAGGTGAAGCCTCAAAGCTATAATGTTGTATTGCAGATTCAACATCAGAAGGCACCAAGCCATAAGATGAGAGCTTCGCCGGATTGAGCCATACGCGGATCGAATATTCTTTTGCACCGAATAAGCTAACGTTTCCTACGCCGGGAATACGCTTTAATTCGGGGAGTAGATTAATATTGGCATAATTCTGCAGGAAGCCTTCATCATATTTATCCGGTTGCTCACTATTGACATTTACGATCATAAGGTAGCTGGTCTGCTGCTTAGTGGTCGTAAGTCCGAGGCGAATCACTTCCTGGGGCAATTGAGCATTTACCTGTGCTACGCGGTTTTGTACATTTACCGCAGCCTGGTCGGGATCAACACCTTGCTTAAAAATGACTGTAATTGAAAAACTGCCGTCATTTGCAGCGCTGGAAGTCATATATTGCATATTTTCCACCCCATTGATGGCTTGTTCCAATGGCGTAACCACCGACCGGATCACGCTTTGTGCGTTAGCTCCGGGATAAGTACCCGACACGAATACCGTAGGAGGTGCGATTTCCGGAAATTGTGTCATAGGAATACGCATTAAACCTAAAATCCCTAAAAGCACTAATATGATGGAAATAACTGTAGCCAGTACTGGCCTTCTTATGATCTTGCTCAACATCTATTAATAAAATTTATGGTTTTACTTTGGGTCTTACTATCGTATTTTCCGGGATAGAAGCCAGCTCATTCGCAATGATGCGGTTTCCATTGACAAAGCCCGATTTAACCATATAAAAGTCACCTGATTTTACATAATCTTTTAATGCAACACGTTGCATTTTATTGGAATTATCTAAAAGACCTACAAAGAGTTTATCCTGAAGTTCGTAGGTAGCCAAAACGGGTATTTTATAAACATTTTGTTCTGTGGATTTCAGAACAACTCTTCCTGTATTTCCCGTTCTCAACAAATTTTCAGGATTTGGAAAAGAGGCCCGCAGCATTACGGAACCCGTAGACGCATCAAATTGTCCATCCATCATATCTATTTTACCTACATGGTTGTAAAGATTTCCATTTGCTAATAGGAGATTTACATCCTGGAAACTTTTAAGTTTCTCCAGTAAACTTACACCTGCGCGTGAAGCGTTAATTTTCAGAATTTCATTTTCAGGAAGTGAGAAATAGGCATGGATTTCGTTTACCTGTGATAATGTGGTCAGTGGTTGCGTATCATTAGGGCCAACAAGCGCTCCCAAACGATTAGGAATACGTCCTATATAACCGCTTACCGGCGCTTTTATAACAGAAAAGCCAATATTGAGATCGGCCGAAGCCACTAGTGCACGCTGTTGCTTCATGGAAGCTTTTGCATTTTCGTAATTCGCTTTAGCCTTCTGGTATTGG
>CAXYKQ010000174.1:0-7156 GCA_964277835.1 uncultured Edaphocola sp.
CACCTCCTACACCAATCACTTTGATAATAGAAGACTGATTTTTAGGAATTTCGAAATGTATCATACCTAATTATTTTTTGTTTTGGGTTAGTAAAGGTCTATCTGGGCCTGGGCCAAAATTAATTTAAAGTCTCATCTTCTTTGTCTGTAAAAAGCTCTTTAATGCTACTTTTAACAGTTCCGAATATTGAAGCAATACGTTTTGAAATGTCGATTCTCGGCGCACGTTCGGTTTCTTCTTCTTTGAGAAATTCTTCTTCGTCAAATAAATTCTGTGCAGGAGCTTTAACGTTTTGCGTTGCTGCGGCAGCCTGTACGGATTCTGTGTCCTGGGTAGTCTTGGTGTCCGTAACTGCAGGTGGTTGTACCGGCAATGCTGCGCCTACGCTATTTACCTGGTAACTCATATTGCTCTTTTCGATGTCCAGGAAGCCTTTTAAAATCAGGCCAATACAGGTAGAATACATCGGGTTGGCCAGTACTTCATCGTAACCACCCGCCAGGTGCTCGATCGGTAAGCCGATACGTGTATTTAAGCCGGTTTTGAACTCCGTCAGTTGCTTTAGGTTCACCAGGCTACTACCGCCCCCTGTTAAGATAATACCACCATGTAATTTTTTATCCAGGTCGTGTTGTTTGAGGTGGTAGACCACGTATTCCAGGATCTCTTCCATTCTTGCCTGTATAATATTAGACAAGGTTTTGGTAGACAGGTTACGGGAAGGTAATCCTTTCAGTCCCGGTATAGCGATATATTGATTACTGTTGGCCTCTGCCGCGATTGCAGAGCCAAATTGTACTTTCAACTGCTCGGCCTGTGCTTTTAACACGCCCAATCCGGTTTTAATATCATTGGTAATATTGGTACCTGCAAAGGGGATAACCGCAGTATGCTGTAAAATACCGTCTACAAATACTGCCATATCAGTAGTACCGCCGCCGATATCGACAATAGCCACACCCGCTTCCAGGTCATCATCTCCTAAAACAGCAGAGGCAGAAGCCAGCGGTTGCAACACGATATCCATTGTTTTCAAGCTTGCATCAGCCACACAGCGCTCAATGTTGCGGATAGCAGTGCGGTCGCCCGTGATGATATGAAAATTAGCTCCGAATTTAGTACCGTTCATCCCGATTACTTCACGGGCAGGAACATTGTTATGGTTATCTACAGAGAATTCTGTAGGAATGATATCAATGATCTGGTCTCCCGCCGGGATATGAGTTTTACTCTGGTCATTGATCAGCAGTTGAATTTCTTCTTTAGTGATAATGTTTTCGGCATTGGTACGTACCCTGTCACCACGGGAAGGAATACTCTTGATATGCTGACCGGCAATGCCGACATAGACATTGTGTACTTCCAGGTTTGGATTATTTTCTTTAAGGTCACGGATGGCCTTATGGATGGAATTAATGCACTGTTCCAGGTTTTGCACTACCCCATGGCTCACACCATGAGATTCTGCTTTACCAAATCCTACCACTTCGACTTTGCCGAATTCATTCTTCCGGGCTGCGATCGCTACCACCTTGGTGGTACCAATGTCCAGACCTACAATAATCGGGCTTTCATTTGTATTCATATCGCGCTGTTTTACTGTGTTGAAAGTATTTTTATTTCTTTTTGTCTTTTTTGTTTTTAGCAACTTCCGTTTTTTGTGCGGCTGCTGTTTTTGCTTTTGCCGGTGCTGCAGTTTTTGCTTTCGCAACCGGTTTTGCGGCCGGCTTTTTCGGTTCTTCTTTCTTCTTTGGTTCTGCTTTGACGACCACTTTTTTCACCTGTTCCGGCTTTTTCGCAGGCGGTAAATTTTCTTTTGGCTTAGCCGGGGCAGGTTTCGGGTCCGCAGCTGCAATACTCTGTGTAGTTTCCGTTACTTCTTTCGCCACTGTCACCGCGGCTATGGTATCTTTGGGCGGCAGCCAGCCAATAGATGGCGTAGCCAATACTTGTCCCTTAAATCTTACGTCCAGCACATTGTAGCGATCCCAGCCAATCTTATTGGAAACATCTTTATAAAAAGCCATCAGGTTATCCAATTTATCCAGCGCTGCGCTGGTATCTCCGAACCTTATTTTCTGACGGCCCAGTGTTGTGTAAAAATTGAAGTTGTTCAATCCCTCCATATCCACCTGTGTGATCTGTGCATTCCAAAAAGAGTCTTCTTTAATGACACTGCTCAGGTAGACCATGCTCTTTTTGTTATGCTCGTTAATGCTATCGTTAGCCTGCCTCATATAGTTGGTAAAGACCGGCACTGAATAAGCATAATTCTGGCTTAAAGGCATCTCAAAGCCAGCGGTATCAATATAAAAACTCGTGCCGTCACTGGCAAAAATCCGCGCCACCGGCAGCCGTTGTATTACTTCTATATTGAGTATTGCTTTATTGTCTACAAACACCTGCGCGTCTTTGATCCAGGGATTGGATTGCACGATCCGCTCAATTTCATCTATGTTGATAGAAGCTATAGTTTGGTTGTCCACCTTAATACCCTGCTGGCGGATCAGGTTTTCTACATCATTTGTCTTCAAAAAATTCTCTTCCCTGTCCTGGTGTTTCAAAGTAACCTTGGTACCCGCGATCGGCTTATCGGACTGCTTACGGTTTGCCGCGATCAGGATGGCTGAAAAGATGACCAGCACAATCGAAATGACAGCAAAACGCTTTACTTTCCGGGGTGATATTTTACTTTGATTTTCCATTTGTTGCTTCGGTCAAACTTATCGCTTTTCAATAATTTCCTTTAATGGCGCTACTAGCTTATCAATGTCTCCCGCGCCTGCGGTAATAAACACCTCAAGCGGTGCTCCGGCTGCATAAGCTAACAACCCGTCTTTCTTTAAAATGGTCACATTCGGGTTACCCATTTTATTTTTAATCATTTCGCTCGTCACCCCTTCTATCGGCAATTCACGTGCCGGGTAGATGTCGAGTAAGATTACCTCGTCTGCCATGTCCAGCACGCGCGCAAACTCTGTAGCGAAATCACGGGTACGGGAGTAGAGATGTGGCTGGAAGGCAATCACCACACGTTTTTTAGGGAATAAAGTTTTAGCACTTTTGATCAGTGCCTGCAACTCTTCCGGGTGGTGCGCATAATCATCAATATAAACTAAGTGATCGTTTTTAACTACGTATTCAAATCGACGCTTCACTCCTTTAAAAGCAGCTACGGCATCTTTGATATCCTGGTCCGGGATCTGTAGCTGCCTTGCAACAGCAATAGCGGCGATGCAGTTTTCAACATTGTGCATTCCGCCGACATTGAGATGCACACCTTGCATGAAGACGCCCTTCCCCATTACATCGAACTGGTACGTACCCTGTTTCATCTGGATATGATCCGCATAGATATCCGCACCGGCGCTTTGCAGGCTGTAAGTCATTTTATGATCTCCCTGTAATAAAGCGCCCTGCTTCAGGCCGTGTTTACGGATCAGTACGCCACCCGGCTTGATGTTTTGCGTATAGGCGACATAAGCTTCCTGCACCGCTTCCGCCGTACCGTAAATATCCAGGTGATCCGGGTCCATGGCCGTCAGTACAGCCACATCAGGGTATAATTTTAAAAAGCTGCGATCATATTCATCGGCTTCAATCACAGCGACATTATTGTCATTCTCTGCGTGCCAGTAATTGGTATTATAGTTTACAGAGATCCCTCCTAAGAAAGCATTACAGCCGTAGCCTGAATGCCTTAAAATATGCGCGATCATGGTGCTGGTAGTGGTCTTACCATGAGTTCCAGCTACGGTTACCGAAAACATCGCTTCGGTAATCCACTGCAAGGCATCCGAACGCTTGAACACCTGGTAGTTGTTATCCCGGTACCATTTCAGGATTTTATTATCTTCCGGGATAGCCGGAGTATAGATGACGACATCTGCTGCTTTATCTAAAGCAGATTCCTCATCCGTAAATGTCACGCTGATCTGTTCTGCGATCAAGGCATCCGTCAGTTCTGTCGGGGTTTTATCATAGCCGCTCACCACAGCATTCCGCTGTTTGAAAAAGCGTGCTACCGCACTCATTCCAATGCCGCCGATACCTACGAAGTATATTCTTTTTATATTGTCGATATTCATCTTTCCGGGTTTTTAGTTTTTAGCAATACTTTTTACGATCCGGGCAATGCGTTCATCCGCATCGGTCACCGCCAGCTTATTGAGTTGATTATGCATAATGGCCTGTGTCCCGGACTCGTTCATCAACTCCAGCAATTTGGGTACTAATTCTTGCGCTGCATTTTCATTTTTCACCATCCATGCGGCATTTTTACTTACCAAAGACATTGCATTGCTGGTTTGATGATCTTCAGCTGCAAACGGGTAAGGTACAAATATAACTGGTTTGGCTACGATGCATAATTCTGCAATCGCCAAAGCTCCCGCCCTGGAGATCACGATATCCGCCGCGGCATAGGCTGTTTCCATATTTTTGATAAACGCGTGCACCTTAACGTTCTTAGCGTGCGGCGCTGCGATCTTCTCCGCTTCCTGGTAAAAAGGCTCTCCTGTTTGCCAGATAAGTTGTAATCCAGCGGGTACTAAAGTTTGCAAGCCCGCAGCAATCGCCTCATTGATCGCTTTTGCTCCCAGGCTGCCTCCTATAATCAAGAGGGTTGGCTTTTCCGCACTGAGCCCGAACGCTTCAAGGCCCTGAGTTTTATTCACTTCAGACCGCGCAATAGCTGCTCTCACAGGGTTACCGGTCTGTATGATTGCAGGCTCAGGAAAGAATTGTTTCATATTATCGTAAGCCACGCAAATTGCCTTGGCTTTCGCTCCCAGTCTTTTATTACTCTTACCGGCAAAAGAATTCTGCTCCTGTATTAAAGTAGGAATATCCAATACCTGTGCTGCACTGAGCATGGGATAACTGGCGAAACCGCCAACGCCGATCACAACATCCGGTTGGAACTCGCGGATGATTTCTTTCGCTTTTTTCCTGCTTTTCCAAAGCTTGAACGGCAGGGAAAGGTTTTTGAGCCAATTGCTCCGGTTCAAACCCGCAATGTCCAGGCCAATGATCTTGTAACCGGCCTGGGGCACTTTCTCCATTTCCATTTTACCTAAAGCACCGATGAATAAAACTTCGGTACCTGCATACAAACGCTGCACCGCATTTGCGATGGCTACTGCCGGGAAAATATGTCCCCCTGTTCCTCCTCCTGCGATGATTATTTTCATAATTATGCTTCGTTGGCGAGCGCTTCTTCCTGCTCTTTTTGAACTTGTTTTACTAATTGTTGTTTCCCTTCCATAGCATCTACATAACGGCTTACGCTCAGGATGATGCCGATAGCCACCGCCGTAAATACGATAGAAGAACCTCCTTTACTGATAAAAGGTAAGGTCTGCCCCGTAACCGGCACCAGGTGCACAGCCACTGCCATATTAATAAATGCCTGGAATACCAGGGTAAAACTTAATCCTAGTGAAAGGAAAGCCCCAAAGGCATAAGGACATCTCCTGAATATATTGATACTGCGCCAAAGCAGTAATAAATAACAAAATATAACTAATGATGCACCGAGCAAACCGTACTCCTCGATGACGATAGCGAATACGAAGTCGGAATAAGGGTGGGGCAAATAATTTTTGGCATAACTGTTCCCGGGCCCTCTTCCGGTAAGGCCGCCGTTTGCCACAGCGATGTTTGCCTGGTCTGTCTGGTAGGTATCGTCCGCATCTGCTTTTGAATTATCAAAAAATACGGCCACGCGTTTTTCCCAGGTAGCGCCACGACCTTTACCCGTTAACTTGCTCACCCCGAAAATGGTCAGCATCATTAAAATACCAGCTACCGCCAGCAGTAAAATGTACTTTATAGGCACCCTGCCGATAAAGAAAAGAATACAACAGGTAACTCCTAAAAGCAGTGCGGTGGAAAGATTCGCCGGTGCGATCAGGCCACAGATAATCAATACCGGCATCAGGATGGGGAAGAAAAACCCTTTCCAGAAATCATTCACTATTTTCTGTTTCAGGCTCAACTGCCTTGCCAGGAAGGTAAAAATTGCCAGCTTGGCTAAATCTGAGGTCTGGATGGTCAACCCGACAAATGGAATAGCGATCCAACGCGAACCACTGTTTAATTCGGTACCAAAAAACAGGGTATAGATCAACAATGGTATACTGGCCAGGTAGAGGTATACCGACCATTTCATAAATGTCGTATACTTCATCCGGTGGAAAATGTAAATCACCAGCAGGCCCAGGCATAAATAAAAGGCCTGGGACACCATATACTTAAACGTTGAAGAGTTGTACTGCAGCGCCAGACGGTCTGTAGTACTGTATATCAACAAAAGACTGAACAGCGACAGGATGACTATCACCGACCAGATCACTTTGTCGCCTTTAACATTATCAAGTATTTTTTTCATCTTTTACATTAATTCTATTCAGACTACAGGCTTCTTACGGCCTCTTTAAACTGTCGGCCCCTGTCTTCATAATTCTTAAATAAATCAAAGCTCGCACAACCCGGGGACAACAATACTACATCTCCTTTATCTGCAAACGCATAAGCCGCATTTACCGCATCAGCAGCACTTTGTGTATCTGCGATATGTGCTACTTTGCCTTCGAATGCTGCATGAATTTTGGTGTTATCCAAGCCCATACATACAATCGCTTTTACTTTATCTTCCACCAGTTCCAGGATCTCGTTATAATCATTTCCTTTATCCTGTCCGCCTAAGATCAATACCACAGGCTTCTTCATGCTTTCCAGGGCAAACCATACGGAGTTCAGGTTGGTGCCTTTACTGTCATTGATAAAATCTACGCCGCGAACCGTTGAGACAAATTCCAGGCGGTGCTCCAGTCCTTCGAAGGTTTCAAAGCAGTCCCTTATCTTTTCTTTACGAATACCTGCCGCTCTTGCCGAAATACCTGCTGCCATTGAGTTGAACTGATTGTGTTTGCCATCTAAAGTCATGTCATGGATAGATACTTTCATATCATCGCCCTCCCATTTAATGTGCATATTTTCGTCCTGCATATATCCGCCATCGCCTGAATTGTTGTGCGCGTCGCTCATAGTAATATAAATTATCCTTGGGTTAATAGTATGTTGTTCTAAATATTTTCTGCTTGCTTCATCATCCCGGTTGAGGATAACGATGTCTTCTTTGTCCTGTTTTTC
>CAXYKQ010000175.1:0-10635 GCA_964277835.1 uncultured Edaphocola sp.
TGCCTTTGCGCGCCATTTCAACATCCCGATTACCAATATTTTCGGTGATCGCTTTACGGGTGAAGCTGCCTATACCGAAAAGGAAGGCACGCTGGAAAACAGCGATTTCGTTTCCGGTAAGAGCATCAAGGAAGCTACTAAAGCTGTGTTCGATGCGATTGCAGCAAAGAATTTAGGAGAAAGAAAGGTGAATTATCGCCTGCGGGATGCAGGTTTCAGCCGCCAGCGTTACTGGGGCGAGCCGTTCCCGGTAGTGTATAAAAACGGAATCCCTTACACGATTGAAGAAAGTGCCGTCAACCTGAAACCGGAAGACCAACAGTTACCTGTGGTATTACCGCACGTAGACAGCTATAAACCAGGTCCGGAGGGGCAAGGACCGTTGGCGAATATTGATCGCTTTGTAAACATTGAAAATGCAGCGGGAGAAACCCTGACCCGCGAAACCAATACCATGCCGGGCTATGCCGGTTCTTCCTGGTATTTCCTGCGTTATATGAGCCCTAATGACGATACGGCTTTCGTGGATGGGGAAGCCTGTAACTACTGGCAGCAGGTAGACCTGTACGTGGGCGGTACCGAGCATGCAGTGGGCCACTTACTGTATTCCCGCTTCTGGACCAAAGTTTTATTTGACCTCGGCTATATCAATTTTGAAGAGCCTTTTGCCAAGTTATTGAATCAGGGTATGATACAAGGTAGTTCCCGGTTTGTGTACCGTATCGCCGGTACGCAGGACCAGTTTGTATCTGCAGGATTAAGAAAGCAATACGAAGTAAATCCTTTGCACGTTGATGTAAGTTTGGTAGATGGTGTTGTACTGGATATAGAAAAGTTCAAACAATGGCGTGCGGAATATGCTAACGCGCAGTTTATTTTGGAAGACGATAAATACATCTGTGGTGTAGAAACCGAAAAAATGTCCAAATCCAAATACAACGTAGTCAACCCCGACGATATTGTAAAAGAGTATGGCGCCGATACCTTCCGGATGTATGAAATGTTCCTGGGTCCTATTGAAATGAGTAAGCCCTGGGACACTAAAGGTATTGAGGGCGTGCACCGCTTCCTGAAGAAATTCTGGCGTTTATTCTTCGACGAGCAAACCGATCAAAGCATCGTTACCGACGAAACGCCTACCGCCGAGGAACTGAAAGTGTTGCATAAAACCATTAAGAAAATCACAGAGGATATCGAGCGTTTCTCTTTCAACACCTCCGTATCGCAATTTATGATCCTGACCAATGAATTGTCGGATCTTAAATGTCACAAGAAAGCGATCCTGGGTGATGCCGTTAAATTGCTTTGTCCTTTTGCGCCGCATATTGCAGAAGAGTTATGGCATCAATTGGGACATGATGATTCTGTTACCGCAGCGGATTACCCTGAGTTTGTCGCCAGCTATATAGAAGAAGCGAATAAGGTATACCCGGTTGCGATCAATGGTAAACACCGCACCAATATTGAGTTCCCGGTAACTGCGGAACAAGCCGATATCGAGCCGGTTGTTTTAGCCAATGAGGTGGTGGTAAAATGGCTCGAAGGGAAGCCGCATAAAAAGATCATCTTTGTAAAAGGCAAAATGATCAATGTGATCGTGTAATTTTTAAAACCTATAAGGTTGCTGAAACTTTATAGGTTTTCTTTTCCACATTCGTGCTACAACAGGCGTGAACATAAAGCAAAAGCATCAAAGAGGGTTGAACCTTTTTGATGCTTTTATTTTATAAGCCGGCGGAACTCAAAATCAGTGAAACCTTTTAATTGCCTGCAGTATCTGCCGGAGCGACAGCCGGAAGCAGGGTATCTGTAGTGCGTGTACTGTCGGCTATAGCTTTCCTTGCAAGACCAAAGAGCTCCCACACATTATTAAAAGACCGGCGATAAGAAATCCCCACCCCTTGGCGGGAAATATTTTGCTGGAAGAGCGCATCATAGTTACTCGTCCTGAAAATATTAAAGCGCACCCGGCCATCTCTTCGAATAAGGTACTGCGCCATAAAGTCCCCGGCGAGGTTGGAGGTATAGGAACCGCCCGAACCCACTTGAGAGGGCCTTCCCCAGTCGTAAACACCTCCTACATCCACGAGCAGGCGGTTGTTCAAAAAGTTCTTGCGCACGCTTAGTTTAGCTTCATTACGGTTCAGGTAATCCAGGCTGCCCGGGTTGCCACCAGTATTCAGACTATTATTGAGGTTATAGTTTTTATAGCGCACCCCGACATGAAGATCTTCGACTCTGAATAATTTATTGGCCCAGTTCGTCAGTTGCGAAGAAGCCACGGATGAAACAATATCGGTAACGTTGTTTAAAGTACCGGAAGACACTGCAGCAGTATTGTTCATAAACCCTTCGGGCGGGGCAAACTGGTCCAGCAGCAATAGAGAGGCGACCTGGTTCAGCAACTGAGTCTCATCGGTATTCACACGTTCCAGTTTCTGGTAGGCATAAGTACCTATAGACCGGTTCTCCGTCAATTCTATTTTAAAATCTATATCCGGGTTTTGTAAGGTATTAGATGCGGTAAGCCTCACGTTGATCATCTGCGCCAGCTGCGCATCCGCGATTTCCTGCTGGGAAAGGTTTACCCGGTTCACTTCATTGGCGATCAGGTCGTACAACCTCGCTTTAACGGTGGTGATACCGGTTACATTCAAATGAGCGTCGTACAGATCGCCACTCCAGACAATGGTACTGCCCGGTACCAGGTTGAATTCGCGGTTATAGTTTAATATCTGCATTTGCCGGAACGCAAAATTATAGTACCCGCTTTCTATTTTATAGTTCCCGTTCAATTTTATATCTCCATCCGAAGGGATTTCCATCACGATATTTCCTTCACCCCTAGAAAACAATTCATCATTGGTCTTGGGGTCCATAACAATGTTGGTACTTAAATTATTATTGATCACCGCATCGATCCGGATATTGTACTTATTCGAAAACTTCAGTTTCTTCTGCCGCCAGGCGAATAGCTGCTCTTCTGTTTTCCTGAATTTAATATAATTATAGGTGCCTACATCGCCGGAAAAATCCAAAGGGATCACAAGGCTGGAATGCTCTAAGGGTTCCAGGGATGCCTGTACCTTTATGTCCGTAGCAGGCCCGTTAATCCTGGCATCCAGTTTCGCATCTATAGTACCATAGTACTGCCCGGTCTCCGGTGCTGCCAGGTTCAATACCCTGAATTTATCGCTCTTCAGCCGGGCATCAAAGTCATAGCTCATTAAATTATGATGCCTGATCAATCCGGACACCTCCGCAACATTGCCTTGCATGTCTAACAACTCGATCTTACCGAGGACGAGTGCTCCCGGGTTCACTTCTATTAAACCGGAAGGAATAACATAGCGTTCGCCCAAAACCTCGGGTCTTACTTTCACCTGAGACAATTGCAACTTTCCTTCTGTATTCAACTTGTCGGAATTACCGGTCAGCATTACTTTGCCACTGACCCTTCCCTCTAATTGGTTTACATATCCTTTCAATATCGGACTCAACCAAACTACATTGGCCTGATCAAAATCAACCTGACCTGACATCGCATTCACATTCTTTGACCCTAATGCCCAGGAACCGCTTACGGATAGCTTCCCGTCTTTATCGGCAACGCCGGTGTACTCGTCCAGGTAAAGCATATTTGGTGCCTGCTCATAACGACCTTTAAGGCGCAAGGCCTGGATGGGCTCTCCCTGCACCTTTACTTCATTAGAGGATAAAGAAAAATCGAATACGGGATGGTCCATTATGTCCGCTATATCCACCACTCCATTTATGTAACCGCCACTGATCAGCTGATCCAGCTGCAATAGCCGCGACATAGGCGCAATACCCAGGTTCACGAGCTCTACATGAGCGGCATCTTCCTGGTTGCCCTCTTTATTGATATAAATATGCTGGTTATCCGAATTTATTTCCAGGTTGGCTATATTCAGGCTCCCCTTATGATACACGATCTCGTTACCTGCAGGTATGGTCCAGGTATTATTGTTGACGAAAATCTGCGAAGGCAAGATATTCAAAATTATTTTATCGCCCAGCAATTCGCCCTTACCGTTGAGCGTGGCATTGCCAAACTCATCACGGGTAGCGGTGCTCATCTTAAATTCCAGCAAATTATTAGCCAATGTCGCCTTTACATCGAGCCGGTTCAGGAACACATTGGCTCCATAACCTAGGGTGGCCGTACCGGCAGCAATATCAAAGCTTTGCTGCCCGCCGCTGCCTTTTACAAATAAGGAGTCCATGTGTACCCCGTTCAGCATGAATTGTGGTACATAAGCATTGATGGTGACCTGGTCTGTAGCCGCATTCAAAGTTCCGCTTGCCGTACCGCCTTGAGGCAGTTGTATATCTTTACTGAATACCGAAAGGAGGTCATTTATATTCCGGGCATTCACATCAAAATAAATCAGCTGTTCCGGGTCATATTTAGCAGGAGCAGTGAAGTAATTAGGTAAATATTTTGATAAAAAATGATTGATGGTCTGTGGCAGCGCGACGATCTTATAATCTCCCCAGAGCCTCGCCGAAACATTACTGGTACCCAGATAAAGGTAACGGATATCATCTTCAACCACCGATTTCAGGTACACAGAGTCAATATCCAATATATCCGTGCCCTGCTTCACCGTCATTTGTTTTAAATGTGCCTCCCCCAGCATCTGGTCGACACCGAGTCCTTCAAAATGTCCTTCCAGCAGGCCGGCGAGACTGGTCTCCTCTTCTACCAATCCCAAAGCTTTCAGGTTAAGTAAGTCGATGTCCGCCTTGATATCGCCCTCAGGCCCGGATAGTAGATTCTTCAGACTACCTTCAAAACGCACCACAGCATTTTCATCATTCACATCGAACTTGCCTTCAAATAATCCGGGGGTCAGCTGGCCTTTGAGGGCGAGGTTATGAAACGCATATTGTTTCGTTTCGAGGAGCTCAAATTTACCTTCCGTATTGACCTGGAGTTTTTGCGGATCGAAGCCTTTGCCAGATACCCGGAACTGACCGCTGGCATTTTTTAACAGGCTGGTATTCAAAAAACCACCTAATTGAAACTGGTCCAGGCCTAGTTTTGCCTCGTATTCGGGCGTACCCTCCAGCAGGTAGGTAAAATTACCATCTACCGTTACTTGCCCCAGGGCGGAACGAATACCCGTCTTTATGTTACAACTATTTACAATGCCGTTGAGTTCGAAGGGAGCTTCAATATTTTTCAAGGCCAGCCAGTTGACAGTGTTGCCCTGCCCGATATCCGGGAAGTAATAGAGCAGACCAGCACCAGTTGTTTTTAGGACACTGCGCTGGAAGATCATGTTCGTCCGGTCGATGTCCGGCAGACCTTCCATAGTAAATCCGCCAACGGTCAACAGGCTTTTACCATCATTAATGGTGACATTATTCGCATAAAGTTTATCTACGGTCCCGCCACCATTCCCGTTAAGGTCGACCACCATTCCTTTAAACAAGGCCATCTCGGGCGCGAAGAAAGTAATATCGTCCATCGCGACCCGCGCGTTTTTAAAACGGCCTTCCATCTTTACTTTAGACATATAGTCTATAAAGTCGGGGAAGCGCTCATAATGCATCGCATAATAATCCTGTAAGACAGAGTTATTGGTAGCAAGGTAAAGCTCTTTACATTCAGACAGCTTCGGAGATACGGTAACTTTTGCCCGCATTTCTTTAATGACTACCCCACTCCGGTCTTTCGCCGACAAAAATTTAAGGTCGCCGGTTATGGTATCGCCAACGACTTTTATATCTTCTGCATTAAGCTGTATGGGCGTAATATCCATTTTCCACTCATCATACACACCTGGTTGTCCGGCAGGCCTGTCCGGGTTATCGAGGAAAAAGCGGCTATCTTTAATCTCTATTTTATGAAGGGCCAATTGCCAGCCATCGGGATTGAATGGAGTGCTGTCTATGGTCCGGGTACGTTTAGGTCTCAGGCTTTCCGGGCGACCTGCTCTGTAATCGCTCAGGCCGTAGCTGGCCCGGTCGACCAAGACCTGGTTGATAATGATGGAACGCTTTTTGAAATCCATCTCCTTTACATCCACTGCCAGGCGTTCGATGTATGCCTCATGATCTTCTCCGGTCCAGCGATCCCGGGAAACAAAATGTATCTTTTCCAGTACAGCCTTTTTCAGCGAAAGATCAAAACTGTTATCGGAGCTTCCGGGAGTGTCATCATCACCGGAGAAAGCATCCGCGATAAACTGGTAGTTCCAGGTGGAATCATTCCCAGGGCGGTTAAGGTAAATGTAGGCATCTTTAAGCCCCAGATATTTCAGCTCCTTTTCATCCTTAAAAATAAACCAATCCGTAAGGCTAACTTCAAGATGACCGCTGTACAATAGCGTATCTTCCGACAGGTCGCGCACCAGTACGCCGTCCAGGCTCAATTTATCCAGGAAGGTCAAGCTAAACCCTTCAATACGGACCTCCGTCCTTAGCTTATCGGACAGCCAGCCTGCTGCCTGCCGGGCCACATACTGCTGTACTGCGGGTATGCGCACGACAATAATCGTTGTCAGCAATAAAGCCAACAGCGACAGCAGCACATATTTTGATATTTTCCAGAACTTTTTCAGCGGAGCTTTTAAAAAACCCCAAAGATAAATTGAAATACCGAACCTTAAGCCTTAAAATGCTTGTTAAAAAAGTTTATGACTGCTGAATGAGGGGAGCGGACCGGTGCTTAAAAATAACCCAGGTAGGTTTGAGAGTACTTGGCAAATTCCACATGCACCATATCACCGATACGAAAAGTTTCAAAATCTGCGGCACTCACCTGTATGCTATTTAATCCCGGATAGTTGAGGTGAAAATGGAACGTGCGGGAGAGCGCTACATACTGCTTTTGCCGGATGCTCAGAGCGATCACTCTCTTGATGCCATGTTTCAGGTCGGCCCTGTATTTCCTGGAAAATCTCTTCTTACCGTAAATAGTAATCCCCAACAGAAATAACAAGGCGAGTGTGGCAGCAAAGATATAATTCGGCAAAGAGAATTGCTCTTCCAGCTTGTTTTCAGGCTTTACCAGGCTTGCAATAAGGCCGATGATCACAATACTGCTCACGGCCACAACCAACATCATCCGCAATACCCGGAAATAGCCTATTGAATCCTGCTCAAGCAAGCGGGCGATAAACGCCATTTCTTTGCGGGTCATTTCTTCTTCGTAAACAATTTGCTGCATAGCCTGATTTTTAGCCTTACAAATCTAAATAATATTACAGAAGAATTAAACTATAAATACTCCTGCTTTTAGGAGTACCATCTCTCGAAAAAAGACCAGGCATTTTCTGAAAACAACTTTCGGACAATTGCTTCGGCAGTCAGCTGATTGATCGCATGACGCATAGGATGCGGTACATTAATCCCTACAAAATTACGGGCATGGAGCAGCAGGAATGCTTCCAGTTCGCCATATTCTTCCAGGGTCCAGAAGCGGTTTAAAGGATCAACGATACCATCAAAATCAGAACCTAAGGCCACATGATGCCAGGCCGGCAATCCGCGTCCATCTGCCATTTGCGCTATATACAGGACCTGGTTCCAGACCAGCAGGCTATACTGGAATTTTTCATTATATTCCGTATTCGCCGTTTTTTTCAACTTTTTAAAGGTTAGGTTATTGGCAATTCTTCTTTCATCCAATTGGATGCCCATAATGCCTTTCGTACGGATCATTTCCAGGATTTCATTGTCATAAAAATTGATCTGGTTGGTATCAATCAGTTTGCCGTTGCGGTCATAACCTGCGGCGACATCAGATAAAGGAATGTCATAAAAAGTATTACCCGGGAGCCGATGCGTTGGGCCTTTGGCGGAATAATCTTTTGCCCCGTTACACACCCCGTGACTGATAATAATGGGGACCTTACCTTTATAAGGATCTTGCCGGATCAGGTCTATATAATATGACCGGGCGGCGATACTCATGTGCTTCAGGTCGATGAATACAGGGCCGCCGTCGCTATCGCTTAATAGTTCGGCCAATACCCGTTTGCCCAATTCCGTAAACCCGGAATCCATTCCTTCAGACTGGTCCAGCGCCTGGATCATCGGTGCTTTAAAGCTACGGGAATGACCGCAAAGCTGGTTAAAGAAGTGGTGACATAGCGAGACAAACCAGGGGCGGGCCGGGCTGCTTTTTAGTATTTTTAATTTTGCCAGGACTTCATTTTGATCCGGCGATGTTCCTAAACCGGTATTTAAAATATGCATGCCCTCCACACTGGGAATAAAAGCTATGGTGACAGGATCAGCAGCGGTATTGTTGGCCGGGATCTGCTTATTGTATTCGATAATTTCATGCAGGGAAGTGAAGTCTTTAACCAGCTTATAAGTCATCCAGCGCTCGCCTATTTTTACCGGGCGCCCTTCTCCACTTTGGATAAAAGCCATTTCCTTCAGGAAATCGCTCCAATAGTCCTGCATGCCCCTTAGTACGTTTACCCTTGTCTTGCCAAACCCGGTAGTCAGGTTGACCAGCAATTGTTCAAACAAGCTGAGCACGCCCCGGAACTGGACAAAACCTTTTTCGACACAACCCATAGCTACTACCATAACCTGTACGTTCCCTTTTGCGGCGGCGCTGAGATCTGCCTGCGGGAATAGGGTTACACCCAGCATATTATTCGCCGATTTTTGCAGATAGGTCGGCTTGGTTGTATACCAGAGACTGCTTACATGGCCCGGGTTAATCGACTGTACGAATGGGGTATAGGCATGCGCGCGGCTGTATGGTTTTAAATGCGGATGGCAATGAATATCGATTTTGAAAGACATAGGACAGTTGATTAAGGTTGCTTCAAAATTAAGCAGCGCACCCCAATAATTGCCCTTATCCCGATAATTAAATTACTAACGCTTAAATATTAAATTAATTGAACATAGATCGCATATCCTCTAAAACGCCGGAGGGTTGCCGCGCAAGCGGCAACCCTCCGGCTACTGTTATCTTAATTCTTAGATACCGAATTTGAGGCTTTTTCCGGGGTAGTAAGCCAGGTCGCCCAATTGCTCTTCGATACGTAATAATTGGTTGTATTTAGCCATACGGTCAGAGCGGGAAGCAGAACCGGTTTTGATCTGTCCGCAATTCAAAGCTACCGCCAGGTCAGCAATGGTAGCATCTTCTGTTTCACCACTACGGTGGCTCATGATAGTATTGTATTTAGCACGTTGTGCCATGGTTACCGCATCAATGGTTTCTGTTAAAGAGCCGATCTGGTTCACTTTTACCAAAAGACCATTCGCCGTATTTTCCCTGATCCCTTTTTCCAGGCGCAATACATTGGTTACAAATAAATCGTCACCGACTAACTGCACATTGTTACCGATCGCGTCGGTTAACGCTTTCCAGCCTTTCCAGTCGTCTTCATCCATACCATCCTCAATACTTACGATCGGGTATTTTTTCACCCATTTTTTCCAGAAATCTACCATTTCTTCAGAAGACAATTTCTTACCGTCCGATTTTTTGAATACATATTTCTTGGATTTTGCATCGTATAGTTCAGAGATAGCCGCATCCATGGCAATTACCACATCATCACCAGGTTTGTAGCCCGCTTTTTCGATGGCTTTCAATACCGTTTCGATTGCTTCTTCATTGCTTTGGATATCGGGGGCAAAACCACCCTCATCCCCTACGTTGGTACTGTAACCTTTTTCGCTCAGTACTTTTTTCAGGGAATGGAAGATCTCAACACCCCAGCGTAAACCTTCGCTAAAAGTATCGGCACCGACCGGCATTACCATAAACTCCTGGAAGTCAATTTTATTATCCGCATGCGCACCACCATTCAGGATGTTCATCATCGGCACCGGTAATGTTTTAGCATTCGTACCGCCTACGTAGCGGAACAAAGGCAGTCCGGCTTCTTCAGCGGCCGCTTTAGCCACCGCCATACTCACGGCAAGGATCGCGTTCGCTCCAAGTTTAGCTTTATTAGCAGTACCATCTAAATCCAGCATATACTGATCGATACCCGTCTGGTCAGCGACATCGAAACCATATAATTCATCCGCCAGACCATCATTGATATTTGCAACCGCTTTCAAAACACCTTTTCCTAAATAGGTCTTTTTATCTCCATCACGCAGCTCTACCGCTTCGTGTTTACCTGTAGATGCTCCTGATGGAACAGCAGCACGGCCAAAAGCGCCATTAGCGGTCATTACATCAACTTCTACAGTAGGATTGCCACGGGAGTCTAAGATCTGGCGAGCGTGGACTTTAGTAATAATGCTCATAATATTTTTTAAATGGGTTAAATATTGGATGGCCGCAAAGTTAATTTTTTAATATGATAAAAAAGTAAAAAATTGCCGGCAAATGAATGAAGCGGCCATTCAACATTAGTTGACGCGGTAACAGTTCAAGATAGACAACGATTGCGTACTTCACTCAGATAAGCTTTTTTTGGCTCATGTTGCTGTACCTTTGAGGCCTAATTTAATTAAATGAAATTTGAATCTTTAGGTTTATCGGCAAACATTTTACACACAGTGAAGCAACTCGGCTTCGCTCAGCCTTTTCCCATACAAGCAGAAGCTATACCGCAGATCTTGGCCGGAAAAGACATTATGGGCTTAGCGCCAACCGGGGCCGGGAAAACAGCC
>CAXYKQ010000176.1:0-13764 GCA_964277835.1 uncultured Edaphocola sp.
TATAAATCACTAAATTTACCGTATGGAAAAACCGGTCCGGATAAAAACGATAGCGGAATTGCACCAGTTGATGGGATTGCCCAAACCGCATCACCCATTGATCGAGCTTGTCGATCTGTCCCAACAGAATAAAGATACCGGCGTCTCTGCGGTCATCTTTGATTTGTACGTGATCACTCTGAAGCGAGGCTGCGATAAACTGTTTTACGGGCAACAGCAATACGATTTTGATGAAGGTGTCATGGCTTTTTTCTCGCCGGGGCAGATACTACGCGGAGCAACCGTTAAGATCCCCGGCAATATAGAGGGCTGGATGCTCTTTATTCACCCGGATTTCCTATGGAATACCTCCCTGGCTAAGAAAATAAAGCAGTACGAGTTTTTTGACTACACAACTCATGAAGCACTGTTTTTATCGGATAAAGAAGAAACGACCATCAACGGGATCGTGTCGCATATAGCCAGCGAATACCAGGCCAACCTCGACCGCTTTAGCCAGGACATTATCATCGCTCATTTGGAAACCTTATTTAATTATTCAGAGCGGTTTTACCAGCGGCAATTTCTTACCCGCAAAAAGACGAACCATCAAATCCTCGACCGTTTGGAGGCATTATTGTCCGCCTATTTCAACAGTGATGATGTGGCTTTGAAAGGATTACCTACAGTGCAGTATATTTCCGACCAGCTACATGTTTCACCCACCTATCTGCGCAGTTTATTGAAAACACTAACCGGCCTCAACACGCAGCAGCACATCCACGAAAAGCTGATCGAAAAAGCAAAGGAAAAATTGTCGACCACCGGTTTAACGGTAAGCGAAATTGCTTATGAATTGGGATTTGAACATCTGCAATCCTTCAGTAAACTGTTCAAAACCAAAACCAACTTATCTCCATTGGCATTCCGACAATCGTTCCGCTAAAACCGGATAATTGAGCAGCAGTATAAACCCCAGATAAGCGCGGTTACTTAACCTCCGGATATAAAAGCGGTGCATTGCTTTAAGGGAGGCGTTTGCCGCACCAGGGACAATAGTTCAGTTCCAGGCAAAACTTGTGGGACGGATGTTGTATGCCGAATCTTTTGAAATCTTCCCAGTAAATCACAAATTTTTCCGGACTTGGTCTTTGTCGCTCTTGTATGGTCTGGCTGACATCCTCCAGGTGCCATAATGCAAATTCGAGACAACAGTATTGATGAGCATCTCTGTTCAGGTCTTTAAACCTTTGCCGGATATACCAGCTCCTGCATTCGGGTTGGTTGAGGAAGGCATGTGCAAATTCAAATGAGGCTTTTGCAGGGATATCTGTCACCGGCAACCGGGCATATAATAAATATTGTTGCATAAAGCTTTTCAATTCCATATTCCGGCTGTTGAGAATAAAAAAAGGCAAAATACAGGGAATATTTTTAAATAGACACTTTCCCGGTTCGCTTATCGGGTGCTGCTCCGAAAGGCGATTCCTTGAGCAACACCACGACATAAATCCCGGTTCCCGGCATCTGTCTTAGATAAGGGCTACAAGGTTTATACTCTCATATAGTCCGCCTGCCAGTTGGTGATGCGTTTCTTGATCTCGTCAGCGCTTAAGTTATGTTGCAAGGCCTGTTCCAGTAATGCTTTAAACTCCTTATCGCCGGCAAACCGGAGCGCCGCAATCTGGCTGAACGATAACTGGCTTTCAACCGTACTACTGCTGCTCCCATACAGCTCAAAATAACGCAAGCGGAACTCAAGCCGGACGATCCGGTTTTGATTGCCCAGAGCATAATGCTGGCGAAGCATTACAGCAAGGTATAAAATACAAAAGGAGAGCAGGCTGAACAAAAGCCATTCTACTCGTTTCTCCTCGTGTCTGTAAGCATTGACCAAGCCCCACACCAGCATAAAACCAGTCAGGGGCAGGAATACAAAATGGTGCGGCGCATAATACCGGGCATGGTTTTTATAATTTTGTGAACTCATAATAATAAAATATTTTGTAGTGATGCAAAATGTTCCTGCAGCCAGGCAGGAGGTCAATAAAATTTGTATCAGGCGATTATAGAAAACAAGTATCAGATCTGATCGCTGAAAATACCATAAAAGCACTGCGAACAGTGCTTTTATGGTTTATAACTAAAACAATTATCTTTTATGATGTCCCCGCCTGTTGCCATGATGCTTAGAAGGGCCGCTTTTGTTTACCTGGCCGGGTGCATAAGGCCGGGCAGACCTTGAGCCATTTACTTTTTTCACATGGCCCGGCGGCAACTTATGATGTTTATGGGGCCTGGGGCGTGGCGCACAGGCGGCCCAAACAAGAGCGCCTAATCCTAAAACTACTAATCCTATCTTTTTGATTGTCTTCATACTCATTAATTTTATAATGTTTATAGTTTAATGCGCACTCATCAATTTTCCAAAACCAAATTACAAAGTTTTGATTGATCTTACCTTAGGCTTCACAACTTTTTAACTTGATCCGGTATTGAGGAGACTGTTTTTATTACATTTTGTAGGGAGAGGAATATCATTCAGGTAGTTTTCCTGGTACTGTCCCGGTAGTTTTCTTTTCGATATCATGCCTGCCGCCCGGCGGCAAGCGTGTTGGGTAACCCAGCTCACGGTGTTCCGGGCTGTTTCTCTGTTTGCTCACCAGCTGCAGGAGACCGCTCGTATGGGATTGGACCTATACCGGTAGGTTAATCACGCTTAGTCAGTAGCAATTTCTATTGCCTGCAGGTAAGCGGGCCTGTAAAGCTATATCCCAGTATTTATCACATTTATTATTTGCTGCTATAAATAAAAAATATTGCAATGTATTGGTAACATTTATTTAATTTCACCTCATGAAACAGGACCACCCTTCTAACACATTTAAAATCACGCTGGAACTACTCTTGCATCTTGATGAGGAAGGGTATCAGGCATTACTTATGAATTACGGAGAAGATGCTTATGTACCTATGAAAGTAAGCATGGACGAATTGGTAGGAGATATTAATATGGTTGCATTACGCGAAGATTATCCCATACCTATTATTGAAGCAATAGAAAGGTTTGAGGAGCTGCGTTTAGCGGAGGAAACCTTAATTATAAGCAACGGTAATACATAAGCTCGTAAGAAAGCAAAAGGCTGACTTACGGTAATGATGTTCTATTTGAAATCCCTGGATGGGAAAAGTTCGCCCTGTACAGGCTTAGCAACTGGTGCTTTTTTTTCATCTTCCCGGGCAGGCTTGTCGATCGCCCCATAATCCCGGCTGCCGGCGTCAATACGCATCAGGTGGTTCATATTATGTAGCGAATGAGCAATTACGTGAATGACTTCCCCTTCGATTTGCAGGTGCCCGATCACCATCAGGAGCCGGGATTGTAAGATCACTTTGCGAAAGTGCTGGAAGGTCTTCGCCCATATTACCAGGTTGGCGAACCCGGTTTCATCTTCAATCGTTATAAACAGGATGCCCTTGGCCGTTCCGGGGCGCTGCCGGACGGTGATCAACCCGCAAACATTAACAGGCATGCCATCCTTTAAATTTTTCAATTCCCCGGCAGGAACTACATTTATTGCAGCTAACTGTTGTCTCACAAAGCTTACCGGATGCGCTTTCAGCGATAAGGTAGTGGTCGCATAGTCCTGTATGACCTGCTCCATTCCTGATAGGGCGGGCAACCTGACCTTTTCCTCTGACTCACTGTCGGACGGCTGCCCCCGGAAGACCCCTGTCGGATGGTCTGCCAAAGCAGATACCTGCCATAAAGCTTCCCGCCGGTCCATGCCCATAGAGCGGAAAGCATCTGCGTCCGCCAGTCGCTCTAATGCTGCCGGGCTCACACCGGCGTTTAAAAGCTCATTGATGGAGCGGTAGGGATCCGTACGCCCGGCGAGCAGTGTTTGCAGGTCTGCTTCATTCATACCTTTTACCTGTCGGAAACCTAAGCGTAACACAAAATAAGCTCCGGAACGTTCCTCTAATATATTATCCCAGCGGGAATGGTTGATGTCTACAGGCCTTACGGTTACCCCGTGCTGCTGGGCATCGATAACGATCTGTGCGGGTGAATAAAAGCCCATAGGCTGGCTATTAAGCAGCGCTGCGGCAAAAACATCCGGATAGTGGCATTTGATCCAGGAAGAAATATAGACCAGTAAGGCAAAACTTGCCGCATGGCTTTCCGGGAACCCGTAGCTTCCGAAACCTTCCAGCTGGCGGAATACGCGTTTGGCGAATGCTTCCTCGTAGCCTTTTTTGACCATGCCGTCTACCAACATACGTTCATATTCAGAAACTTTACCTTTCGCCTTAAACGTAGCCATACTGCGGCGAAGACCATCAGCCTGATCAGGAGTAAAGCCCGCTGCGACAATAGCAATTTCCATAGCCTGCTCCTGGAATAAAGGTACCCCGAAGGTCCGCTTTAATATATCTTCCAGCTCTTTGGAAGGGTATTCCACCTGCTCTTCTTCATTACGGCGCTTCAGGTAAGGATGCACCATATCTCCCTGTATAGGTCCCGGTCTTACAATAGCTACTTCAATCACCAGGTCATAGAACGTTCGCGGCTTTAAACGGGGCAGCATCGACATCTGCGCGCGGCTCTCGATCTGGAATACCCCGAGCGTATCGGCCTTGCAGATCATGTCATATACCTTCGGGTCTTCCTGCGGGATATTGGCCAGTGTCAGGTCCAGTCCGTAATGTTTTTTAGCCAGGTCAAATCCTTTACGGATGCAGGTGAGCATGCCGAGTGCCAGCACATCGACCTTAAGAAAGCCTAACGCTTCAATATCATCTTTGTTCCATTCTATATTAGTACGGGCTTCCATGCGCGCATTAATGACGGGGCAAAGGTCATAGAGCTTATTTTGAGTAATGACAAAGCCCCCGGTATGCTGTCCGAGCTGGCGTGGGAAACCAATGTACTCATTGGTCAATTCCAGGACCTTTCTCAGGTGAGGATCTTGCGCATCAAATCCTGCTGAAGTAGGGGCCGTCTTCCCGGCATACCAGTTTTCTGTAAATTCATAGTGTGATTTAGCCAGTTGGTCAACCGCATCTACAGAGAGCCCCATTGCCTTGCCTACATCCCTTACCGCGCCTTTCCAGTGCACCTGAGTTACCGTAGCCACAATACCTGCCCGGTCACGCCCGTATTTTTCATAAACATATTGCATGACTTCTTCCCGCCGCTCGTGTTCAAAATCTACATCAATGTCCGGCGGTTCATCCCGGGCATCGCTCATAAAGCGCGCAAATAAAAGGTTGAACTTAGAAGGATCTACAGAAGTGATGCCCAGGCAATAGCATACCACTGAATTAGCTGCAGAACCGCGTCCCTGGCAAAGAATGCTATGCTCTCGGGCAAAGCGCACCAGGTCATATACGGTAAGAAAATAAGAGGCATAGTTTTTCCGGCGGATAAAGGAAAGTTCCATATCAATCGTTTCCTTTATCTTTTGATCTATGGTTGCGCCAAACTTTTCCTTTGCCCCATGCCAGGTCAGGTGTACCAGCTCTTCAATCGGTGTCCTTCCTTCCGTAACGATTTCTTCGGGATAAATATACTTGAGTTCATCCAGGGAGAAGCTGCAGGCATCAGCAATCGATAGCGTATGGGTAATGGCATGGGGATACTGCCGGAAAAGGCGATGCATTTCCGGCACCGGTTTTAAGTAGCGCTCTGCATGAGCATGGATGCGGAAGCCGGCAGTATGGATGGTACACTTTTCACGGATGCAGGTCAATACATCCTGCAAAGCCCTGCGCTCCGGGCTATGATAATGTACATCATTTACCGCCGCCATCGGAATTTTAAGTTTGGCTTCCAGCTGCGCGAGCCGGTATAGCTTTTTATGGTCATCGCCGTTATACAGGAAAGACGCGGCTAAGTAGAGCTGATCTCCCAGAACCTTTTTATACTCTTCCAGGTCTTTAACGAATCCGGCTGCAAATTCGAAGTTGCTATCCAGGGCCAAGGGTGGAATGGCTATAAAGATCATCCCTGCAGCATGCGCGTAAACATCCGCCTTATAAAGATGGCAGGTTCCTTTTGCTGCACGCATATTCCCTTTTGTGAGCAGGGCGGAGAGCCTGCTGTAAGCTTCTTTATTCGTGGGATAAGCCAATAGGGCAGATCCGTCGAGGAGGTCCAGCCTGCAGGCCGGGATAAAACGGATGTCTTTTCCTCTTGCGGTCTTATGCGCGCGTACGATGCCCGCTAATGTGTTATGGTCGGCTATCGCTATCGCCTTATAGCCCAGCTCAATAGCCCTGTCCACCAGCTCTTCCGGGTGTGCCGCCCCGCGTAGAAAAGTAAAATTGCTGGTTACCTGTAATTCTGCATATTCCATCTTCAAATTCTTTTATAGGTTAAGCAAAAAAGCCATGCAGGAACCATTTTACCTCGCCATCTGCATAATGTCCCGACCTGAAAAGCCAATAGCGTGCGCCGCTTTCATCTTCAACCCGGTAATAATCCCTGGGCTGTCCATCTGCGAGCCACCATTCCTGCTCTATCCTTTCGGGACCATCGGATTTGATCAAATTAAATACCTTTCCTTTATGGGTAAAGAGTAAAGGAGGGTAATCCGGTAGCGGGACCATCACATCAATAGGTTCCGGGTTTTTTAATAAATGCAGGGGCCTTTGTTTATCCCGGGGCCAATCGGTTGCCGGCATTCGCGCTAATGAATGGGTCTCGATTACAGAGCGTTCCGGCCAATGCTGCTCTGCGGGGAGGTAGCGACGGATGGTATTCATGCCGATCTTGCCGGCTATATTGTCCAGTAATTCAGCTACCTTACTTTCATCTCCTTTGGTATCCCACAGCTTATCCTGCAACGTTCCTAAATCTTCAACCAGGGGCGTTTCCAGGGTGAAAAGTTCGATGCCTAAGGCGGGTTCAATAGTGTCCAGCTTTAATTCAAAAAGGCGCCATAAATGTTTTTCGGCACAGGAGGCGCTGTTGGTGCCAATAGTGACCTCTTGCACATTACCATCTATACGATATCCTTTAAAAATAGCGGTGCGCATTCCCTTAGCTTCCTGTTGCAATCGCTTACACAGCTTTTCCAGCAGGTGGCGGAGCGCAATGGCTATTCCTGTGGCGGAGCTTATAGGCTCCAGGCAGATTAACCGTTCGAAATAGGGCGCTACAGGCCGTACAGGGGATAACATTTCGGGATAGGTACCGAGCGCCTGCGCTAATCGTTGCAGCAATACCGCTCCAAACCTGCGCCTGAGGATAGCGGTGGGTATATGGATAAACTGGCTGATCGTTCTGAAGCCAAGCCGCTGCATGCGTTGCAAAGTAGCCGGCTCCAGCCTCAGGGCTTCGGGCGGCAGCGCCGATAATGCTTCTTTTTGCTTGCCCGGGGCTACGATCGGGGATCCAGTACCAAACCTGGACATAGCCCACGCCGTACCTATAGTATCTGCTATCGCTCCTTTTGCCTGGTAGCCGCCCTGTGCCATACGCGCCATGATCGTATGCAAATAAGCGGCTTCGCCGCCCCAAAGGTGAGGACAGCCGGAAATATCCAGAATAATACCGTCTTTGCCGGATACTGCGGCAACAGGAGTGAAGCGAAGGCACCATTCTGCTAAAGCCTCCAGCACAAGCACTATTGCTTCAGGTTCATCCTCCAGTACGGCTATTGTAGGGAGTATAGCGCGGGCATCTGCCAGCACCTTTCCTGCCGGGATGCCTTCCCGGAGGGCTTCGGGACTGGCTGCCCGCACCACCATGCGGCCTTTTTCCATAGCAGCCAATACAAAGAGTTTGCCGCTTAGGTCCGGGTTTATTTTGCAGCTCCTGTCTGTAGCCAGGAAGGGCAACCATATTGCTAAATAACGTTTAGGCATACCGTTCCATTTCAGGTGCAGGAATGACTTTTTTATCTTTTGCGTGCAAGGCAATAAATCGGCCCTCTTTCCAGCCGAAATGCCAGGTGCCTGGTTTGCCATTCCTTATTTTCTCCAGCCGGACTTCCCAGGCCGGAAGTCCTACACCCGGGATATGGTCCGGGGCATAGCTTGCCACCGGGCGGATCTTCCAGCGGGATACGCAAGCGAGTGTATGGTCACTTTTAGGTCTTTTCCTATGGAGAAAGCCGGTGACCTTGCTGGCTTCCACTGCAAGCTGCAGGCGCTGGGATTGTGCAAAGGAAATCTCGCCCAACTCTGCCACCACGGCTACAAGGGCCGGGCACTTTAACGCCTGCTCCAATACCCACAGGGCCTCTTTATCTTTCTTTACATCTATAAAAATTATTTTATGTGGGGCTATGCCGAAATGGACCAGTCCCGGAGGGAATAAACTGCGCTTAGTGCTTACCCACACACAGGACGAATTACCGGTCATGAGTGCAGACAGTAAGCCCGAGATAAAGCCGTTAGCTGCAGTGGCACATGCTGCTGTAGGACTTATGAACTCATGCACGGCCCCGGTTGGCAACCGGCCATAGGGAAATGCTTCCGCCATTGCCTGGAGCCCGAAATCCGGCAGGTCCTGCCCGTTTATACTACGTTTGAAACCTTGCAGGCCAAGCAACTGCTCCCGCAGTTCCCTGATCATTTCTTTTTTAGCTAAACCCTCCATAATCAAAACTTTTTTACTTAATTTTGTTATTATAAATAACATTTTGTTGTTTATTAAAGTAGCAAATGAGTATGAAAGAACAAAAAATATTTTTCGGGATTAACCTGAAATTTCTGCGGGAGCGTAAAAAGCTAAGCCAGGAAACGCTTTCGGAAAAGTTAAATATCTCCAGGGCGAAATTGGCCGCGCTGGAATCTGGTTTTACCAAATCCCCGCAGCCGGTAGACTACCTGAATGTTTCAAATTATTTTAAGATCAGTATCGATAGCTTATTAAAAGTTGACCTTAGTAAATTAGGTGAGCTGAAACTGCGCGAGTTGCAATCCGGTAATGATATTTATATCAAAGGGGGCAATATTCGTGTACTTGCCATAAGTGTCGATAAAACCAATACGGAGCAAACAGAATATGTTCCCGTCAAAGCTAAAGCAGGTTATTCCGATGGGGGCTATTCGGACCCGGAATATATTGCAGAACTGCCCAAATACAAATTGCCCCATATCCCTGTCCAGGGTACCTTCCGGATTTTCCCGATCAGCGGAGATTCCATGCTTCCTATCCCGGATGGTGCGGATATTACCGGGCAGTTTGTGCCCGACTGGACCGTGTTAAAACCCGGCACACCTGCTATTGTTATTTTGAAAGGGCAGCAGGACTTCGTCTTTAAGCTGGTGACCTTCCGGGAAGACGGGCAGGTACTTTTACAATCCCTGAATGAGGCCTATGCCCCTTATACTGTCGAAATTGAAGCAGTAGTAGAAATATGGAAATTTTATGCTTATACAAGCCGGACAATGCCGGATGAAGCAACAGACCTGGCAATGGTTCTCCAGGAGATCCGGGAGTTAAAAGCAAGCCTGGCAGGAAAATATAAACAATAAGATGGAACAAATGAAATTATTCGGGGACGCTGATTGTTACCAACTGCCCCTTGAGTTGATGGAATATCATGCTTCCTTTTTCAGTAAAGCGGAAAGCGATGCCTATTGGCACTTGCTGGTCCATACCATACCCTGGGAACAAAGGGAAATGAAGATGTATGATAAAATGGTGGCCCGGCCGCGGCTCTCGGCCTGGTATGGCAAAGGCAGGGAAGAGGCCGGAAGCAATGCTTTAGCCTGGACGCCCGAGTTATTGGAGATCAAGTCGCGGGTAGAAGCTAAAACCGGGGTGCAATTCACCAGTGTATTGTTGAATTATTACCGGGACGGTAAAGACTCTGTAGCCTGGCATAGTGATAAGGATACCGTGCCGGGGAGGCAAACTGAAATCGCTTCCGTTAGCTTCGGCCAGGTGAGATCCTTTGATTTTCGTCATAAAGAGCAGCACCGCTTAAAGCATAGTTTGGATTTAGGACATGGTTCTTTACTCCTTATGAAAGGGGCGCTGCAACGGTATTGGGAGCATAGGATTGCTAAGTCCTCTTTGCCGATGACCGGTAGGATTAATCTTACCTTCCGCATTGTTGAGTGACCCTTATTCTAATGAATTGCGGTCCACTAAATTGATACACTACCTGGTAGTTGCCGGTGTGTTGATCAACTCTCCGGTTATGCAGCACGTGTTATAGTCTAGGGATTAACTAATATCCTGATGCATTTTTAAGCTTGTCCTCCTTATACGGGCGATTAAAGCAGCAGTAATAGGTCAGGGTACCTATAGCGTAGCAAATTACATCTCTCCAATCGGCGGTAAAACCGCTGTGCCAGATGGGGAAGAGATACTCTGTCACAAAGCTTACGACAAGGAATAGCATGCCGGCTTCAGGGAAAGAAAAAACATAGTGTACCCCTTTTTTTAATAGGATTCTCCGTTCCCATAGTACCAGGTGCAGCAGTATCGGCATCAATAAAAGAGGATCGAGATAATTATCTGCAAATGGCAGCCTCAGGTTCAGCAACTTTTCCAGGATTTGATGTAAGGCAGCCAGGAGAAGAACAACTATAAACCAGGGGTTAAATATTTTCCGCCAATAGCTCACAATAAAATAACAAAAATGATGCCCAGTAATAACAGCAATATAGGAGACACTAAAACAACGAAGATGGCCACAGGGATTTTCAATAAGGCTTTTACAATTTTCAGCGCCAAATTGTCTTTAGGATGAGGCTTCAAAAAATGAATAAAACCTGTTGCTACCTCCCGCATCCAGTCCATCAGATTTTCGCGGGCGCTCTTGTCTTTATCGGCCATCAGCTAGTCTGTCTTTATAATGAGCAAGTTTTGAATTTTCAATCTTTCTTTCAACCAATCGCTCATTTTTTCTTCTTCTAACTTTTGATCAGACTGGTAAAGAAGCACAAGTTGTATCTGTACACTATCCGTATTCGGAAATTGCTCGATTTTGCCCAGGGAGACCCGCTGAATGGAAGGGAATAAGATATTCAGCTCTTTTACTAAAGTGGTATCATTTAGTTTATACTGATCCAATTCTGTACGCAGCTTATTAATCGTGAGGTCTTTCTCTGACAGGCTACTTTCCTGTTTATTGAGTTCACTTAAAATTTCAGCCTTCAGGTTTTCATCATTTTGCCGGAATGAAAGCTCTGTATTCTCTACGCCAAGATTTTTCAGGATACGGTTATATTTTTCTATTTCAACAGTTGTGAGCTGCTTGTTCAATAGTGCAAGCTCAACCTTCTTTGGATTACTGTTGTAATTGATCTTCTTATAGATCACCATATAACCGTTATTGATAAATTCAGTATTGATAAAATTTTCGACGTTTTTAGTGAAGGTCTTCTCATTCCACAGCCGGTAAGCTAAATAAAAGCTTGGTACGATCATTATAAATATAAACGCTGTAATGCTGGCCCTGATCTGCCTTGCATAACGGATGTTTTTAAAATTTGCTGCCGGGTATTTCAGGTATTTGACAACGAAGAAAGTTGCGATACCTATAAAAAAACAGTTGATAGAATATAGGTAAAAGGCGCCTGCGAAATAAGCAAAATTGAAGGTGGCAATGCCATAGCCTGCAGTACAAAGTGGCGGCATCAATGCCGTAGCAATGGCTACACCAGGAATAGGGTTTCCTTTTTCTACCCGGGTAATAGCAATAACTCCTACTAAACCACCGAAAAATGCAATCATAACATCATAAATATTCGGGGCAGTTCTTGCCAGCAGCTCAGACTGTACATCTTTAAAGGGGCTGAGATAAAAGTAGGCTGCAGAAAAGAAAAGGCTTACCACAGTCGCGATGACCAGGTTTTTGATTGATTTTTTCAAAAGGGCAAAATCATAAGTACCCAGGGCAAAACCAGCCCCTACAATAGGCCCCATTAAAGGAGAAATAAGCATGGCGCCTATAATTACAGCCGTCGAGTTTACATTCAGTCCTACAGAGGCTATTATTATTGCGCAGGCAAGGATCCAGAGGTTAGAGCCGCGGAAGGAAATGTTGCTCATTACATTTTCCAATACTTTGCGCTTATCTTCTTCGCCATTGTGAAGATTAATGAAGTCAAAGATTCTATTACTCATAATTTAGGTTTTAAATATTTAATTTATGCCCGCAATGATAACAATATTGGGCATCATCCCGGTGCCCTTCAATATTACAATGTGCACATACGATGCCGTTCAACCGGTTACTATACTTCCCCCTACGCTGCGGGTCTCCCAGGGATTTTCCAACCTCTCTGGCAATTTCAACACCCACGATACCGGTAGGCACCGCGATGATCCCGTATCCGGTTACCATAAGGATCATGGATAGAAACTGGCCTAAAGCTGTTGTGGGTACCAGGTCCCCGTAGCCAACGGTTGTTAAGGTAACAATGGTGTAAAAAACGCTTTTGGGAATACTGGTAAAACCGTTTTCCGGGCCTTCAATGTAGTACATGAGGGTACCAATTAAAATAGCAATGATCAAAACGGTGTAAAGAAAAACGAAAATTTTTGCCCGGCTGGCCATTAAAGCAACTTTTAACTTTGATGATTCCTGCATGAATTCCATTAGCCTGAATACCCTGAACAATCTCAGCAATCTTAAAATGCGCAAGCTGCTCAATATGTGGCTTCCTGTAATAAAAACGGAAAGGAACATGGGCATTATCGAGAGTAAGTCAATGATGCCGTAGAAACTGAAAATATACTTAAACGGCTGTTTGCTGACGAAAATTCTCAATACATATTCAAGCGAAAAAATGATTGTGAACAGCCATTCCAGGATAATCAGTTGTTTGTGATAGTAGAGATCAATGCCCTCTATCGTTTCGGCCATGATAGTAAAGACACTCAACAAAATGGCAATCAATAATCCCACATCGAAAGCTTTGCCCGCCGGCGTATTAACCCCATAGATAATAATGTACACCTTTTGTCTGAAAAGGTCCAGTTTACTTTTGGGATTGTCGAAATATGATGGCATAAGGAATTGCTCTTTATTTTTTTATAATAGTCATCAATTGCCTGTCAACTATTTATTGCGCGCTTTGCCGCTTACTTTGCCTGTTCAATACTATATAACCTGAAATGCCGCCAATGATCGAGGCCACGAATATGCCGACTTTTGCCTGGATCTTGTATGCCTCATGTGTAAATGCCAGCTCCGTAACGAATAGAGACATCGTAAATCCTATAGAGGCAAGCAGTCCCAGGCCGAACAGGCTTTTCAGGTTCATCGCATCAGGAAAAGGAGCTATCTTTAATCGGACACATAGCCAGGTAAAACCCATAATGCCCAGCACTTTACCGGCGAGTAAGCCCAGCGCAACACCAATCGCAACATGCGTGCTGAACAGTTCTTCCATGTTGATATCCAGTACAGCAACACCGGCATTTGCTATAGCAAAGATCGGTATGATGATAAAAGTTACAAAAGGATGCATCAGGTGTTCCAGTTTTTGTAAAGGAGGGATGGCTTTATCGGTATCTGCCTCGATACTTTCAAGGAGGTGCAATTGCTCATTGGTCAGCGTAGGGTTTTTGTCGTCAGGATCTGCATGAGCAAAGCTGGTCAGGTGTTCTTTTATCCTGGTGATAAAAACCTGCTCTTTTATTTTTACATCCGCGGGTATGGTGAAGGCTGCCAATACAGCTGCTATTGTAGCGTGCACTCCGGACAGCAAAAAAGCAGTCCAGACGCCGCCTATTCCCAGTGCTGCGTAAAAGAGGACACTTCTTATTCCCATCTTGTTGCCGATATACATAATTAAAAGAAAAATAAT
>CAXYKQ010000177.1:0-2892 GCA_964277835.1 uncultured Edaphocola sp.
ATGCTTCTTGCTGTATGTATACAGAACTAATTAGGTGTAAGAAGAAATTTAGCTTAGACAGGTTCCCTTTTATAACTGGAAAATTATAACTTCAGGAAGCCCCGGAATCCTCTTGCTCCATAATAAGAACCGGCCCCGTTATGGTAAAGGAATACCGTTTCGTAGCGGCGATCGCAAAACAAAGCGCCGTCCAGATCGCGAATCTTAGCGGGCGTCCGGATCCAACTCGATGTTTTCTGGTCAAATTTGCCCAGCTCCTGTAAGGCACGGTATTGTGCTTCATCGAGGAGCTCTATTCCCATTTCTTTAGCCATGCCTACAGCACTGGCAGCTGGTTTATGTTCTTTGCGTGCTTCCAGGGCTTGCTGGTCATAGCAGGTACTCCGCCTGCCTTTAGGACTTTCTGCCGCGCAATCACAAAATCCGGTTTCGCCTTCCAGCACCACCAGGTCCGGTTCTCCCCCGGATTGTTCCATCCGGTAAAGCGACCATAATTTTGAAGGGGATTTTTTGAGTTTTTCTTCTATAGTCGCCCAGTCAATGCCTTTGTGTCGCAATTCATTGGCTTTAAAACGTTTTGCCAGTGTTGCTAACAATACATCCGTTTCTTCCGCGTTAAGTTGATTCGTTTTTGCCATAATAACAGCGCACTTTTACAAAATTTGTCTTATCGTTTGCTGTAATCGATCAGTTTTCTGTATTCGATCATCATCTCATCTTTTTCTTTCAGCATGCGTTCGTAGAGGTCAATTTTTTCCTGGTGCAGACGCTGTATGGCCTCCAGTGGGTTAAACACGGGGTTATGATTTTGCTGATAGCCTATAGAACCCATTTCGAAGGTATTGGCGATAATATTTACGGCCTGTTCTTCATCAAAGTTTTTGATTGCTGTTTCGGGTATTTTCAATGCTTTTGCCACCATATATAATACTTCAGGTTCCAGGACCTCTTTTTGTTCCAGTAAAGAGATCTTTTTTTGTGTCCAGTTTTCGCCCAGCTCATAGGCCAGGGCATCTTGTTTAATGCCGAGCATTTCCCTGAAACGCTTAACATTATGTCCTTCATGCACTCTTGTTTCCATAGTTTGGTCTGATTTAGTGCTTAAAATTAAGTTCTTTTTTAAAAACAGCTTGCTTAATTGCTAAGAAATTTGCTAAAATATCGCTTTAGGCAAGTAAATATGCCGTAGTAAGTCAAAATATTGACCCAGAACAAATTACAATATTGAAAATTTTCCCGCTGGCTTTTCTACGATTACTCACCAAAATGGCACTTAACCAATTTCCCGGGTCAGACCTCAGGCAAAAGGCTGGATAAAATCGCTTGTTTATTGAGTTAAGTACTCAAAGTAAGTGTAGTTGCTGTCTTCGACTGTACAGCTTGTTCTATTATTTATCAAAATTAAAAAGCTGTCATCCTTAGCCAGTAGTGTTTAACAGCAGCATTAGGTAGCTCAAAGGGATTAACTAAATTGATAGCGTTGATTAAAATTTCTTAGTATAATTAATTGTTAAAATTTACCGTTTTTTGCAACTTTTCTTCATGATTTTGCAACCTAAACTGCCGGTTCAGAGAGTAGGTTTGTACTACATTTCACATTCACTCTAAAAACAAAAAATTATGAAGAAGGTTTCTTTGCTTTTTTTGACTTGTGCGAGCCTGCTCACCCAGCAGCTATCCGCCCAGGCGCCCTGCACGGGTGCGCGGCGCGACCTCTCCACCATGACTAGTGCTGAAAGAGCGCAGCTCCGGGACGCTATTGTTGGTTTTTTACGATCCGAAACGAATACAGCTTTCCCTTCTACAGCCTTGCAATATTATACGCATGTAGCGCATCACGCTAACCATTTCAGTATGGTGCATAATACGGGTACTAAGATCTTCTTCACCTGGCACCGTTACTACATCCAGGAAATGGAACATTGGTTTCTTGAAAACGGCTACCAACAGTTTGTGCCGCTACCTGCATGGAATCCCAATGCAACCCCTATGGTGCCCAGCGAATTCTTCAGTGGCCCTAACGCTATAACCGCGTCTCAATACGGCACTCTTTCTTTCCAGAATGCTAACCCGCCGTCCAACACAAACTATGTACCGCCTAACTCTTGCGGCACGACCAACGAGAACACGTTTGCCGCCAACACAGAAGGCAGCTACCACAACCCGGTACACAATAACATCTCCGGTACTATGGGTACGGCCCACTCTTCGGCAGCGGCCATCTTCTGGCCCTGGCATGGCTATGTAGACGACCTTTGGTATTGTTACCAACGTAACTGTAAAAACTTGAAATCAGACCTGTACATAAAAAAATACGACACGGACGAGGGGGTAACACCGGTACCTTCAACAGTGCAGCTGTGGACTGCGCCCGATATCTGGGTGCGCAACAATCCTGATGGTTTCGTGAACCGAACCAGTGAAAACCTGACCAATACTTATCCGACCGATAAGGCCTATGTTTATGTAAAGGTGATGAACCGCGGCGCAGCTCCTAACCAGGACGGTACCGGAGACATTACTACTTACTGGGCTCAGGGCTCTGTAGGCGTGCAGTGGCCAAACCCCTGGACCGGTAGCGGTCCTACTATCACCTGCGATGGTGTAGCCAGGCCTTTAGGCGGAACAATCGGCTCTAAGCCGCTGCGCCGGGTGAACGAAAACTTTACCGATCCGACCCATAGTCCCGCAGTAGTCCACAAAGATTATTACATCTACGAATATGAATGGGATATGCCAGACCCGGACAATTACACCTGTTTCTCAGAAGTATGGCAGCAGCAACATTTCTGCATCCTCGCAAGAATGAATGATGAACTGGGTACGCCTACCAGCAGTAACATTTATAACAACATGACCGCCAGCAATAATATCGCCATGCGTAATATTAAT
>CAXYKQ010000178.1:0-5050 GCA_964277835.1 uncultured Edaphocola sp.
CCTTTTCGGGGGCACCGGCAGCATCAGTTACGAACTGGCTTCAAGAGGAGCAACTGATCTGACCATCGTGGAGCGGGATCGCGTACCCTTCGGTTTTATAAAAAAAACGATGGAGGAGCTCAACGTCGATGGTGTGAACCTGGTATTCGGAGACGTATTCCGGTTTTTGTCGACCTGTAACGAACAATATGATTTTATTTTTGCAGGCCCGCCTTATGCCCTGGAAGCTATTGACGACCTGCCCAGGATCGTATGCGAGCGCAAACTGATCGCAGAAGATGGTGTTTTTGTGCTGGAACATACACCGCGTAATAATTATGAAGATCATCCCAATTTATTTAAAGTAAAGAACTACGGTACCACTGTTTTCTCCTTTTTTGGCCCTGAAATTGTAGTAAAATAAAATTCAATCGCGATTTATGAATGAAACAAATCCTAATCAATCTCTCTATAATGACCTGGTACAAGACTGGCAGGAACAAAAGGCGCTGATCAAAGAACAGATCAAGCTGATCGACCCTATGGCCACTTCGCTCCGGAAGTCGACGGCACAAAGATTCCTGAACGCCACATTAAACGTGATAATGGAAATGCTGATGTATCTCCTCGCCCTCGGCAGCATCGCTTACCTGTTCTTTTTGGATAACCTCGGACCATTTTATATCCTTGGAAAAATAACAACGACTCCGGAGGTTAAAACATTATTTTCTACGAATGATCTTTCCACATTTGGGATGGGGATCAAAGGATTGTTTGTCGTCATCGCCATATTGTTCCTGGTCATAGGACGTATGCTGGCCAATATCAGGCATAAGAACGCTACGCTAAGTCTTGCCGGTAAAAATATGAAAACCATTTCCGGCCAGCACCTCGCGAGGAAAACGGAGATCGAAACTTTAGAGCAAAGACACATCATGGTATTGCCTCAGACAGATATAAATGTAGACTCGATAGAAGTTATCAGGAAAGATGAGGATCACAACGATATATTACTATAATTGATTTTATGATATTCGAAAAAATTCAAGACACAGTAGCCTTTATCCGCAGCAGGGTAACGGCCTTACCTGAGTATGCTGTAATACTGGGTTCCGGTTTGGGCGGACTGACCAACGCGATCGCTGTTGACCAGGAAATACCTTATTCCGAAATTCCTAATTTTCCCCAATCCACTGTAGAAGGCCACGATGGAAAACTGATCTTCGGAACCATAGGCAACAAGCCCGTAATGATGATGGCGGGCCGCTTCCATTACTATGAAGGCTACAGCATGCAGGAAGTTACCTTTCCCAGGCGGGTCATGAAAGCCTTAGGCGTCCACACCATGATCGTGAGCAATGCCGCCGGCGGGATGAATAAAGATTTCCGGATCGGCGATATTATGTTCATCCGTGACCATATCAACCTTTTCCCGGAACATCCTCTAAGGGGTAAAAATGATGAGCGTTTAGGCGTTCGTTTCCCGGATATGAGCGAACCTTATAACCTGGAACTATTGGATAAGGCGCATGCCATTGCAAGGGCAAATGATATCGAGGTTAAAGAAGGCGTATATGTGGGCCTGCAAGGCCCGACTTTTGAAACCCGTGCAGAATATAAATGGTTGCACGTAATTGGCGGAGATGCTGTAGGCATGAGTACCGTGCCGGAAGTGATCGTGGCGATACATAGCGGAATGACTGTGTTTGCAGCCAGTATCATTACTGACCTGGGAATCCGGGAAGAGTTAAATACCATCACCCATGAGGAAGTTTTGGCCGCTGCTAACGAAGCTGCGCCTAAATTGGAAAAAATTGTTTCTGAATTAATCAAATCAATATAATTTTTATGAAAAAGGTATTATTAGCGGCCGCAGTCGCTTTCGCGCTTACTTCATGCGGAGACAACAAGACTGCTGCCCATACAGAGGGAAACGAACATTCTGAGCATGCAGGTCATGATCACGGTACCATGCAAGCGGACAAAGAAGCCGGGGCTACTGCGGGAACTACTCCTAAGTATGCGGACAAAGACCCGGTATGTGGTATGGACCGTAACGAAAAATGGACTGAATTTACAGTAAATGGTGCAGATACCAGCTGGTTCTGCAGCCCGGTATGTAAAGAGCAATTTGATGCCAATCCTGCTAAATTTCCTAAAAAAGCATAACTACAGCAGTAAAATGTATTTTATCCCCGGAATAGTCCGGGCTTAGATAGCGGAAGCGGCCAGCCCGGGTAGTATTTGGGTTTGCCGCTTTTTTAAACCTATCCTTACTGGTCTCTTTTAATTTTGCGTATGACTGATCCTGTTCGATTTATGGAACGTGCATTGTACCTGGCCCGCCTGGGTGCGGGTAGCGTAGCGCCTAACCCTTTAGTGGGTGCAGTCCTCGTGCATGAAGGAAAAATAATCGGTGAAGGCTGGCACCGGGAATATGGACAGGCGCATGCGGAAGTCAACTGTATCAATAGTGTTACACCCGAAGATCGGCATAAGATCCGGGAAAGTACGCTTTACGTGACCCTGGAGCCCTGTGCACACTTTGGGAAAACACCCCCCTGTGCGGCACTGATCATACGACATAAAATACCGGAGGTGGTCATAGCCTGCGTGGACACCTTCTCGGAAGTGGCCGGTAAGGGAATAAAACTGTTAGAGGACGCCGGTATCGCTGTTACCGTAGGGGTATTGGAGCAGGAGGCGCGCTGGGTCAACCGGCGCTTTTTCACCTTCCATGAAAAGAAGAGGCCTTATATACTCCTTAAATGGGCGGAGAGCGCAGACGGCTTCATCGCACCTGAAAACGGCCGCAAAGTGATGTTGAGCAATGCACTGGTGCAACGGTATGTTCATAAAATGCGTCATGAAGAGGCTGCGATCATGGTGGGTTATCATACCGCTTTTGCCGATGATCCCTTCCTGACAGACCGTTTCTTCGGTACACGGCAACCTTTAAGAATTGTGTATGACCCGGACGATGCATTGCCCGGGCAGCTGCACCTGAAAACAGACGGGCACAAAACGATTATCTATAACCATAAGCGGGCTGCAGAAAATGATCATTGCAGCTATATATTATTAGAACAGCCTCCGGTAAATCCGCTGGAGGCTTTAATCGCTGATCTGCATCAACGCGGTATTAATAGCCTCATCGTTGAAGGGGGAGCAAAGACCCTGGAAAGTTTTATCTCGGGCGGCCTTTGGGACGAAGCACATGTTATCAGGACCCCGGTCGTGATAGATAGGGGTACACCTGCCCCGCATTTAATCCGGGCAAAAAGGACGGGCTTCAGGATGTTACGGGACAATACGGTTGAACTGTTCGAAAATACCGGGGGACAAATTTTTTAACACTATTTATCGCTCTGTCGGGCCCGTGCCGTTCAAAGGCCGAGAAATATTTATCGGCGAAGCTTTGATTTGTCCTTCAGGGCTATATTGACGTACTTTGCACCCGATAGTAAAAGCCTATGTTGACATATACCACCATTTCTGCTCCGGCTACCGCTGAGTTCCGGGACAGGGGATCCAAATTCCTGGCCTATGCCTACCCGCTGAACAGTGTGGAGGAAGTAAAATCTTTGATTGCCGCATTAAAGAAAGAACACCCCAAAGCAGTGCACCATTGTTATGCCTACCGGGTGGGCATTGACGGAACGGTATACCGCGCCAATGACGATGGCGAGCCATCGGGCAGTGCCGGCCGGCCTATTCTTGGCCAGATAGACAGTGCCGGGCTGACTAATGTTCTGGTGGTAGTGGTTCGTTATTTTGGGGGCACCTTGCTCGGTGTTCCCGGGCTGATCAATGCCTATAAAACGGTAACCACGGAGGCCTTGGCTACGATCGCTCCCATAGAAAAAAATGTGGAGTTCCACCTGAAGCTCAATTTTGATTATACCATAATGAACGAAGTGATGATGGTTTTAAAGCAATTTGAGGCCACCATTATCAAACAGGAGATGACCTTATTCTGTGACTATGAAGTCGGTATTCCACTAGCGCATAAAGCAGCCTGCCTGCAAAAGCTGGAGCATATTTATGGCCTGAGACTCGACCTGGTATAAACTTTAGCTATACGCTGCTTACTATAAACTATAGCTTTAGGCGATCACAATAATAATTGCTTATTTTTGAACAAAGAATAGTACTATGATTTTAGTTGAGTGTCCCCGCGATGCCATGCAAGGTTGGTCCCATTTTATTCCTACCGAACAAAAAGTAGCTTACCTGAATCAGTTGCTGAAAGTGGGTTTCGATATTCTAGATTTCGGCTCCTTCGTCTCTCCCAAAGCCATTCCGCAATTAGCCGATACCAAAGAAGTGATCCCGCAACTTGACCTGGACACTACGAAAAGTAAATTGCTAGCCATTGTTGCCAATACCCGTGGCGCAGAAGAAGCCGTTGCATACGATGAAATCTCGTTTTTAGGTTTTCCATTTTCTATTTCGGAAACCTTCCAGATGCGCAATACCAATAAGACTATAGAACAATCCTTAGCACAGGTGGAAGAGATCCAAAACCTTTGCGCCAAAAGCAATAAAAAGGCGATGTTGTATATATCGATGGGCTTTGGGAACCCTTACGGCGATGAATACAACGCCGATATCGTGTTTCATTGGTTCCGTAAGCTGGTGGAACTTGGAGTGGAGCATATTGCTTTAGCCGATACAGTAGGTCTTTCCAACCCGGAGAATATCAATTACATGTTCAGTAACCTGATCCCGGAATTCCCGGGCATGCACATTGGTGCGCACTTTCACTCTCACCCGCATAACTGGGAGGAAAAGATACAGGCGGCCTGGGAGAGTGGTTGCCGCAGCTTTGACAGCTCGATAAAAGGAATCGGCGGCTGCCCGATGGCTAAAGATGAGCTCGTAGGAAATATAGCTACAGAAAATATGTTATTATTTGCACATAAAAACAATATTCCTTTAACGATCAATGAAGCTCAATGGGACATCGCTGCTCAAATGGCGGTGAATGTGTTCCTATAATACGGTAAATTAATTATTTATAAAAAGCTGTCTTCCGAAAGGCAGCTTTATTTTTTGAATGTTGACAGGG
>CAXYKQ010000179.1:0-11800 GCA_964277835.1 uncultured Edaphocola sp.
GAAGTGTTGCAATATAAACTCCGGCAGAAATAGCTCTACCAATGCAAAATAACCGTCCTGGATCTCTTTTTTCATCTGAATGCAAAGCTATATTTTTTTTAAGTTCCACAACTTTTGCATTTGATCCGCTTTAGCGCAGAAAAAATACCTTTTAAACGAAAAAAGCGCACCTTAGTGCGCTATTTGTGATCCCGCTGGGACTCGAACCCAGGGCCCATACATTAAAAGTGTATTGCTCTACCAACTGAGCTACGGAATCATTCCCCATCAACCAAAACCGCTGTCGCTGTTGCGTTTAATGGATTGCAAAGGTAATTATTTTCTGCAATAACTTCCAAAAAAAATTACAATTATTTTTTCCGCGCATTTTTAAACCCTCGTTTACATTTTATTGCCGTTCTTTGCCTCCTGTCTATTTACTTAATTATTATGTTACACGTTCAAGGATTCACCTTCAACCCCTTCCAGGAAAATACTTACATCATCTTTAACGATAACAAACAATGTTGGATCATCGACCCAGGCATGTACGACGCTACCGAAGAGCAGGTGCTCTTCGACTTTATCGCTGAACACAAGCTGATCCCACAGCAGATCATCAATACGCATGGCCATATTGATCACGTGTTCGGGATCGACAGCCTGAAACAAAAATACAAGATCTCTTTTGGACTACATAAGGAAGACGAACCGGTGGTACGCAATGCGGCTAATAGCGCGGCGATGTTCGGACTTAAATTCCCGGTAAGCCCCCAACCTGACTTTTGGATAGAGCCTGGCATCCTGAAGCTGGGCGATGATGCGGTACAGGTATTATTTGTACCCGGCCACTCCCCGGGCAGCGTGGCTTTCTATAATCCTGAGGGAGAATGGGTTATAAGTGGTGATGTATTGTTCCGGGAAAGTATAGGCCGTACCGACTTGCCTGGCGGAAATTTAGATACCCTCATTAATAGTATCAAAACACAGCTCTTTAACCTGCCTGAAGACACGCTGGTGTTAAGCGGTCACGGCGCCCCTACCACTATCGGGGAAGAAATGCGGTCGAATCCTTTCTTAAACTAAGGACTAAAAATTAATGGATTACCCGGTCGGCACAGGTCGTGCTGGCAAAGGCATCCGGCTTTGCTTTAAAAGCGAAGCCCATGCCCATTATATAGCCCATAGCCTCGCTCAGCGCAGCATTGCTTTTGAACTGCGGATCGGTATTGATATCGGCATGTACTTCCATCGGTACGTCATACCTGGTCAAAACCTCGCAAAGGTCATAGGCAATGCCTATACTTTTGGACACTTCCAGCAACATACGCTCCCGGATTCCATAATTCCGCTTTTGGGCATCATGATGCACAAACATAAAACCACCGCTGCGTTCTCTTAGAAAAACGATGACGGTGGCAAATTCTGTGTGAGCTCCATGTACCTGGGAGTCGGTGCCTATATAGAGCCGGATCTGGTTTCCCTCGGCTCTTTCCCGGATTATTGTCTGCTCTACCAGTTCCTCTATGGGTTGCTGTATGGGTACTCCGTTAAATCGCTTCCACTTCATACAAATTCCGTTTTTAATGATTGGCTACATAAAATTGACTTAAATGATACAAAGCTACTTTTAAATCAAGTTATCTTATTATTAAAATTAATTATAAAAAGGTTTTTTGCACACTTGTTAATTATTTTTCACCTCTTGGTAATAGGACTTTGCCTATTTTCGAAGAAGTGTTTGACCAAGCAAGCAAGTGAAAGATGGAATTAGAACAATTGATGTTACATACGGAAGCCCTGATCTTTGCCAGTCAGCAACCGATCACACAAGCGGAACTGGCGGAATATATCTCTAATGTAGTAGAAACACCCGTGGAGCCTGAACGTATACAACAGGTCATTGAAACAATCGGGGAGAAGTATAGAAGCGCGCATTTCCCTTTTGAATTAAAAGAAACCGGTGGCGGCTATCAATTCCTCACTAAATCAGCTTATCACCAGACCATCATGCAAATGAACGGGGATAAATACATTAAAAAATTATCTACCGCTGCCATGGAAACGCTTTCTATAATTGCTTACAAGCAGCCGGTAACCAAATCTGAAATTGAGTTTATCCGGGGCGTAAGTGCCGACTACTCTATCCAGAAATTACTGGAGAAAGAATTGATCGTTATCGCCGGAAGAAATGAAGACGCCGTAGGCAAACCTCTGATTTATGCAACCTCTAAAAGTTTTATGGACTACCTGGGCATTAACACACCCGACCAACTGCCTAAGCTAAAAGAAGTGGCCAATATGGAAATCGTATTCCCTACAGATGCCGCGGACGCTATACCGGAAGCAGCACAACAACTGGCTGTGGGAGATGACGGGCAACTTAAAAGTGTAGAATAAAGATATTGCTTCTTATATACCCTAAATGAAGTATTAAGCCACCTTTCCAGGTGGCTTATTTTTTGATCATATTAAAAGTACCGCTGACTGGGGCCTACCTTACGGGCTCGCTTTGCGCCAACTGAACATCCCGCTCAATACTCGTATTTTCACCGGCAACGGCTTTGCCGTCTTTATCTACCAGTTCCAGTTTAACTTTCATGGCTCCCATAGGTGCATTTTGAATAAACTGCGGCTTCCAGCTGTCTATCATGAACGTGTTGCCATTGATCGTTGCTTTTACTTTATGACCATCAGCAGCCAATGTCGTATTGTATACATAGAAATCCAGCAATACGTTTTTGGTATCGTTACCTACATAGTCGCCTTTAGGACGGCTGTAAAAGACCATAGGGGTTGCAGGATTATCCAGCTTTTTATAAACGCCTTTTTCATCCACCGAGAAGTATAATAAAACGCCGGCTTCCTTATTTTTCAAAGACTCGTGGTAAGAACGAGACAGGAAAGACATCACGTAATGCTTAGAATTTACCGGGACTGTGAAGGTATGTGTCGGATTGTACAATGCCGTGTAGGGCTTATTGTCTAAAATAAAGTGGATGTGCTGACCGTCTTTGGAATTGTTGCACTCGGCAGCTGTAGTCGTTGAAGTCTGTTTCTTCAACTCGTAGTTTTTGACATCATAATTCAAGGTCACTTTTACCGAATCGGTGCCTGCCATTTCTGTTTTCACCTCTTTAATCATCAACGCCGCACCTGGAAAATCGGGGGAAGCTTCGGTCAGGGGACTTAACTTAACAGTCTTCTCCGGCGCTTGCGCGGCGGGTGTTTGCGTAGTATCATTATTGTTGTCTTTTGGCTGATCGCCGGAGCCATTACAAGCCATTAATGTGCTGAAACCAACAGCTGTAGCTAATAAGTAAAAAGATTGAATTTTCATATCGTTAATGAATTGTTTGCAAAACAAAGGTAGTTTATTCTCTTTCCCACACAAGTTTAATTATTTGTGAAAACGAAAGCGCTTAAAACCTTACTTTTGTGCACTAAAGCAATTAACAGTATGATTTATTCCATGACCGGCTATGGTAAAGCAGAAGGGAACAGCAGTAATAAGGAAATTATTATTGAGGTAAAATCGCTTAACGGTAAGCAATTTGAGATCACCAACAAGATCAACCCCCTGGTAAAACCATTTGAGGCTGACATCCGGAAAATACTGTCTAAAGGTCTGAAACGCGGCTCCGTGGATGTAAATATCCTCATCAAACAAGATGGAGCGGCCAAGCCGATGAAGATCAACACGGCACTTGCCGAAAGCTATTACCACTCGATCAAAAGTATAGCGACCTCCTTAAACCTGGCCGAAGAACAGATCCTGCCTACTTTAATGCGCTTACCGGAAGTAGTTGCGCCTGAAGCCGAGAGCATCGATACGGAAGACTGGACCCTGATCCAATCCCTGCTGGAGCAAGCGATCGCTAACTTGAATGCGCACCGCAGCACAGAAGGAGCGCCTATAGAAAAAGACCTGCTGGCCCGCATCAAAAATATTGAGCAATTTGTAAACGAAGCCGAAGTTTATGAACCGAATCGCATTACGCGCATCAAAGACCGTATTACTGCTTTGCTGGAAGAATGGGTCGGCAATGAAAACTGGGACGCCAACCGGCTGGAGCAGGAGCTGATCTACTATATTGAAAAGATCGACATCTCGGAGGAAAAGCAAAGATTACGCGCCCACTGCGATTACTTTAATACGCTCATCGCTACCGCTAATGAAGAAGGCATTGGTAAAAAGCTGGGCTTTGTATTGCAGGAAGTAGGCCGCGAAATCAATACATTAGGCTCCAAAGCTAATGATGCAACCATGCAACAGATCGTGGTGCAAATGAAAGATGAATTGGAAAAAGCCAAAGAACAGGTACTGAATATTGTTTAATCCTATTTTACGCTAAAGATGTTGCTTCAGAAAAATATTATATCAGCTTGTATCGCTATCGCCCTGGCGGGCTTAATAGCTACCGGTTGTGGCAAGCCCGCCGAAACGGCCTATCAAAAACAGGTACCGGTGCCTGCGGCAAAATGGGCCTACAGCTTCCAGCCGGAATTTACTTTTGATATTCCGGACACCAGCTCCAACTATAAAGTTTTCCTGGTCTTCAGGTATGACGCAGCGTTTGAGTTTTCCAACATCTGGATACGCAGCCGGATCAAACAACCCGGTGATACGGCTTACCAGGAAGGCAAACGCATAGAAACCGTTTTACTGGCAGCAGATGGTACGCGCCTGGGCAATAATTTAGGGGGTGTATATGAATATAAAGTGCAATTGAAAGCAGGACAGGATTATGAACCATTTAAGAAAGCAGGTACCTACTCTATTAAGCTGGAACAGATCATGCGTAAAAATCCATTAACCGGCCTCCTTAATATCGGGCTGCGCATCGAGCGATACAATTCCAAAAAGTCCGTAGGCTAGTTCCTTCACCGTTTCTTCTGTTTTAGTGATGATGAGTTTCTGCTCCGGAACAATAATATTCCCCCGATAGTCAGCTACCTGGAACGTAACGGTTTGACGCTTTCCCTGTTGCCCGAAAACCAGGCTTACTCTGGGTGCATAGGTATTATCATCCGTCCAGTCGATACGGTATTTCTTCAGGCGTTTTTCAATCGCTGTATTGCTGCCGGAAATAGTTAAGTGCATTTGCGGTTCAAATGTGGTGTATGGCACTAACTGCGGGTACAGGCTGTACATCTGAGCACTGTATTGCCGGAAGGCCTTATCCTCTCCGCGCTCATCAGCACAAATTGCCAATGCTTCATAAACTCTTGCCAGGAAAAGGCGCTCATAATCGGCATCTATATCTTCCGCAAACTGTAAGGTTTGCTCCAACCGCTCAGCCGCCTTTTTGTACCGGCCCTTTTCCATATCCAGTTTTGCCAGGAAGAGATGGTAATATTTATAGACCCTTTCCCGCTTGTCGTTTTTTAATTCGGTCTCAAATTTCTTATAGAAAAAATTGGTACTGAAATCTTTGATGAGGTACCATATTTCGTCGAAGCTTACGATACTTTCCGTAGCAAACAATTTATAGATGACATTCTCCCGCTCGGGGTTAGCCGCAAATTGATTGGTGATCAAATATTGCTGGGCATATTTTTCCAGTTTCCGGGCATTCAGCTGATACCAGCTCCGGGGTTGCCACCACCAGTTTTTATTTTCAAACTTGACCTGCTGGATAGACTTTGTGGTATTGACCAGGCGCAGCAAATTGACCGCGAATTCATAAGATGACTGGCTTAATGTAGTACCGATATGTACTTCTTTAAAGCCTGCCGCCCGGTCGATATATTTCTTGCTGTCCTCCAGGTTACCTTCATAACTACAGGCTCTGCCCAAAGCTATATTATACCAGCCAAAGCCGGGTGTAGAGCCCGCGACCCGGATCATTTCCCGCATACTTACCGCAGCATGCAGTGGCCTACCCCGGTAGATATTTAAGATAGAACTATAATAAGCCCATTCCTGCAATCGCTTATCGCCCATATCATTTCCGCTGGCAAGCTCATACTCTTCCATCGCTTCCCTGAATCGCGCCTGTATCGCCAGGAAAGTGCCATGATTGTTGTACGGGAATAGGGTCGTGCCTTCCATCAGGCTGAAATAGTAAGCGGCGGAGTCCAACTGGAAATTGTAAGCGTGCAGGATACATTTATAGTGATATACGGACAACTTTTCATATTCATTATAGAATTCCGAGAACAGCGTACTATTCAGTTGCGCGTATTTATGGGTATGCAGCAGCGCACTGTCCAGGTATGCATTCGCTAACTGCTCATTCGCAGTAATATCATCTTTCAGGAAGCTGTATTTTGCACTGGTGTAAAAACGGTTGCGATGCGTAATCCAGGAGAGCATATTATAGGGCTCCAGCATCCAGTTCTTTTGCAGGTCCTGCTTTTGCACCCTGCGTATCAGGGCATAGCTTTGCTCGTCCAGGTCGGCATTCTGGTAAGCCTGGAATAAATAATAAGCGATCGTACTGTAATCAACGTGTAGCTGCTGTACCTGAAAGTAAGCATAAGGATCTCCCGTTTTTACCCGCAACTCTTTAGCGTAATCTTTTTCAATAAGCCCCAAAGCCTTATCCAGCGGGACTATAGCATTTTTATAACCCAGGAAATCCGCAGCTCTTTCGGATTGGTAAATACCCTGGAACATCCAGCCGACATAATAAGTACTGTCTGAACGTATAAATTCCCGGGAAGCTGCCAGCCCTTCTTCCGAACCCGGCTTTATATTGCCCCTTTTAGCCCTGATGCCATAGCGGGCTGTCGCGTTAGGCTCGGCATACAAGGCACCGGCATTAAAGCAAAAAGCCAATGCAAGCAAGATAAAGAATATGGGAACCGGTTGTTTCAAAAATTTTGGTTTAATGTAATTTCAATTGGTTTAAACGCTGCATTTCCGAGTCCAGTATCTGGTTAAAGGCGGTACGTTTCACTTCTTTGTTCCTGAAAATGAGCCGATGCTCTATAACAGAACGGGCTATGGCCTGCACATCGTCTTCTATAATAAAATCACGGCCCCTCACTAATGCGAATGCTTTCAGGCATTTGATAAAGGCGATACCCGAACGGGTCGAAGCACCCAGCACGATATCATTATGCTCCCGGGTCGCCCGAACGATATTGGATACCGACCGTACGATCTCCGGGTGAATATAAACCCTGGCGGCTGTCTCCTGTAGTTGCAGGATGTCCTGCATACTCAATACCTGGTGCAGCTGTTGAAGGTTCTCGTTGATCTGTAAATAATTATTGTAGATATCCAGTTCAGTCCGTTCATCGACGTAACCGAAAAATATTTTCATGAAGAAACGGTCTAACTGTGCCGTTGGCAAGGGGTAAGTGCCTTCTGTTTCTATCGGGTTTTGGGTAGCAATCGTGAAGAATAATCTATTGAGCCTGATCGTTTCGTCTCCTATGGTTATTTGCCCTTCCGCCATACTTTCCAGTAACGCAGATTGAACCTTTGGCGATGCCCGATTGATCTCATCTGCCAGCAGGATGTTGCAAAAGAGCGGGCCTTTTTTAAAAATGAAATCCTTTTTATGATCATCGAAAATATGCGCCCCTATAAGATCCATAGGTAAAAGATCCGGCGTGAACTGGATCCTTTTAAATACTACGTTACCGGCGCCTTCACCGCTTATGGACTGTGCAAGCGTTCTTGCCAGCACGGTCTTCCCGGTACCCGGGTTATCTTCCATAAGAATATGCCCCTGCGCCAGAAGGCAGGTGATGACCTGCTCTACCTGTAACCGTTTTCCTTTGATCACGGTTTCCATCTGGCTGATCAGCTGTTGGATCTTACCGGAACCGTTTTGTGTTTCAATGTGCTCCATATCTGAATAATACCGTAGTCGGTTTCAAAGCTAAGTTTTAATTATTATATTTAAGCGGCTACATCAAGGCCGGGACCTTTGCAACCATTCTAACCTTTAAAAATAATATCTTTCTCGCGAATACCGGCACAACAGGGTGCTGTTCCCTGCTGCTTTAACACAAATTTCGGAGCGAAGCCTGCCCGGCAATAAAAAAGGTCCGGCAATCATACCGGACGCTTAAAAAAAATTGGATGCTATTTAGCTTCCTTCAGCACCATATCGATCGTAATGGCCGTAGAAAGGATCAATGCTTTGTTGTTATCCTCGGGATAAGCGGGGTCGATACTAACATTATATTTATCTGCTGTGGTAAATAATTCTTTTGCTATACCGGCCCATTTTTTACTGATTGTACCGATCTGCTCCCCGTTCCGATTCGTGATCTTGAAGTTCCAGCCTTTCCAGTCGCCATTGATCGTGGCTACCTGGGTGCCATTAGGGTCAAAAATGCGGAACTCCGGTTTTAAAAATTTAAATTTTTGGTTGATACGACCGATTTCATTACCCGAACCATCTTGTACAATGATTTTTGACATGAAAAAGGTCCAGCCTCTCCTGATGATCGTTTGCACCTCGCCTGCATGGTCCTGGATCTCCATGTGGAACGGCATCATGGCTTTATTGATCAGCAGCCTTAACACTTTATGACCACCCGATACTTTCTGCTTGATCATACCGATCTGAGTGGCATCCTGGTCATAAATCTTGTATTCATTGGCAAACTTAAACATGTTCACCTTTTCATCGATAAAGTAAGAATCGGACTCGAAAAATTTGAATAACATATACTTGTATATTTTATTTGTTTTGTGGTCTCAAAGATAATGATTCCGCAAATGACAGCATATAGTTTCTTGCCGCTTCATAATTATTTAAAATCAACCCATCCAGTATCGCTTCCCGGATCGCAGTTTTGATCTGCCCCACTTCCCTTGATGGCGACAGGCCGAACGTTTCCATGATTTCCTCTCCGGATATAGGAGGCTGCCAGTTTCTTATTTTATCTTTTTCCTCGATCTCTTTCAGTTTCTGTCTTACCAGCTCAAAGTTCTCCAGGAATTTTTTGACCTTCTGCATATTTTTAGAGGTGATGTCTGCCTCGCATAAAGTCATCAGGTCGTCAATATCCTCCCCGGCATCAAACAATAATCGCCTGATGGCCGAGTCGGTAATATTCTCTTTGGTCAGCGCTACCGGGCGGTGATGCAACTCTATGATCTTACGGGTATAGAGCATCTTCTCATTTAAGGGTAATTTGAGGTTACCGAATATTTTAGGCACCATTTTTCCGCTCACGATCTCGTGGCCATGAAAGGTCCAGCCATGACCTTTTTCGAAACGTTTGGTAGTCGCCTTGCCCACATCATGCAACAAGGCAGCCCAGCGCAACCAAAGGTTATCGGTATGCGGCACAATATTATCCAGCACCTGTATGGAATGGTAAAAATTATCTTTATGACCTTTGTTGTCTACATACTCAGTACCGGACAGTGCTGCCAGCTGTGGAAGGATAATTTCCAGCAAGCCGCTGCGGAAGAGCAGGTCAAACCCAATGGAAGGCCTGGCACTCATTATGATCTTATTCAGCTCATCCGCGATGCGTTCTTTCGAAATGATCCGGATACGTTCTTTTTGCCTGCAGATACTTTCAAAACAGGACACTTCGATATGAAAATTCAGTTGGGTCGCAAAGCGTATAGCCCGCATCATCCTTAGCGGATCATCGCTAAAAGTCTGATCGGGCAGCAAAGGCGTTCGAATGATCTTATCCTGTATATCCAACAGGCCATCGAAGGGGTCGATGACCAAAGCATAATTTTCGGGGGCCAGGCTCACGGCCAGGGCATTAATAGTAAAATCCCTGCGTTTTTGGTCCTCTTCAAGTGTCCCGGGGCTTACAGAGGGATTTCTTGAATCCGGGCTGTAGGATTCTTTACGGGCGCCTACAAATTCGACTTCGATCCCATGAATACGCATCTGTGCGGTACCATAGGTCTTGAAAAAAGCGACTTTAGCGGGCTGGGGCAATAATTCAGCGACGGCATGCGCCAGGTCTATTCCATCCCCGTTACATACGATATCTATATCCTTTGTAGTCCGGCCCAGTATTTTATCCCTCACAAACCCGCCGATCGGGTAGGCTTCCACTCCGATTTGCGCTGCGGCATTGCGCACCAGTTCCATGATATACTGCTCTTCGGCATTAAATACTATTTCCAAACTTTAAATTTATTTTTATTTGCGGAGCACAAAGATAAAGAAGCTCAATAAATTCTATTAAGATTTTGGATTATTGATTTACTTTTGTAGTCATAGTTTTTTAAACCATTTATAGCTTTTAATCCGCTTGAAACAAACATCCCGGTTCTGTTTATTGTTAATGATGCTCCTGGCAACCTGCTTTATCTTTAATGATGCGGCAGCGGTGCCGCACTATGGTGTGGAGCTGCCGGAACAAGCGCTTCTCGCCAGGACAGATAGTTTGTACCAAAGCAAAATGGCTGCGCTCCCCTTTTTCGGCCCTAAAGTGGCGGTAATCCGGCAAGTAGAAAAAGTCTATGAACAAGAAAACAAAACCGCCAGTTTTTACCTGGTACTCCTACTGCTGCTTACCTTGGGCATTTTAAGGATGGCGTTTCCCAGCTACTTCCGGTACCTGTACAATTCATTCATGAGCCCGATGTCTAACAAAAGGGCACTCAGGGAACAAATAGAGCAGAATACCGCTGCAAATACAGCGATGAATATCTTTTTTTGTATTTCCCTGGGATTATTTGTTTACGTGATCGTAGCGCAGCGTACTGAACTGCTGAAAACTTCAAATATTTCCCCGAATTTATTCCTGATCGGCAGTATCCTGCTTTCGGGATTTATCTATTTTGTGAAATTGGCCATATTAAAATTTATAGGCTGGGCCTTTAAAATGGAGCAGGCGGCCAACGATTATCTGTACAATGTTTTCCTGATCAATAAAATTTTGGGCGTTGCCTTATTGCCGTTCTCGATAATATTGGCCTTTGGATCAGGTAACTGGTTGAATCTCATTTTCATAGTGGCTATTGCTTTAAGCATCATATTGCTATTTAACAGGTATACTAGGTCCTGGTCTTCATTGGGTTCATTTTTTCAATTCAGCAAATTCCATTTTTTTATGTACTTTTGCGCCTCAGAATTGCTCCCACTTGCGATCTTGGCTAAGTTTACATATAATATTTTGATGTAATACCGTTAAAAGAAAGAAGGAGTTAAAAGAGAACGCTTATTTTCAATACTAGTTTGAATAAAATGGCAAAAGCTACAAAGACTGCGAGTAAAAAAGAATCAACTTCGGTAACTGCTGCAAAAGCAGGCGACAAGAAAAAAGCTGAAGTAGCATCTAAAGAGACTGCTAAGGCTGTAGCTGGTAAACGACTGAAGCATATTCTTATCTCTCAGCCCAAACCCGAGAGTGAGAAATCACCTTATTATGACCTTGCGCGAAAATATGACGTTAAATTGACCTTCCATCAATTTATCAGGCTCGAACCATTTTCTGCAAAAGAGTTCAGGAAGCAAAAGATAGAACTTGCTGAGTTTAACGCAGTAATCCTGAATAGCCGCAACGCGGTAGACCATTTTTTCAGGATATGCGAAGAAATGAAATTCAAAGTTTCCCAGGAAATGCGTTATTTCTGCATTACCGAAGCGGTGGCCTTGTATCTTCAAAAATTCATTCTATACCGTAAACGTAAAGTGTTTTTCTCAGCAGACGGATCCGTAGATGGCCTTATGGACGTATTGGCCAAATACAAAGATTCTGAAAAATTTCTCCTGCCTGTTTCGGAAAACTCTAAAAATGACATTTCCCCCAGCCTGATCCAGAAGAAATTCAATTTCGTAGAAGCTATTGTCTACAAAACAGTGCCCAATGCTATGGAACCTTTTGTCGGCAATAAGGAATATGATGCGATGATCCTGTTCAGCCCGTTCGG